>DMDX01000015.1:42593-44501 GCA_003451355.1 Cryomorphaceae bacterium | reverse complement strand
GTCATATTGGCCAATTGTATAGGAGTCACTGCGAGCTCACCCTGGCCGATTGCGAGTGAAATCACGGTAGGGGATTTCCATCGGTCGGTGCGGTAGACCTTATTGAAGTATGCACCCGTCGGAACAAATCCTTTACGGCCCGTCGGTAAATCGACGCCCAAGAAGTCACCCAACCCAAAACTCTTGACATGGTCACTCCAAACATCAATTCCTTGACTTGCAGTCGGGTATTTGTCGAGAACCCGCTTAAATATTTGGCAGTGGTAGTTGTTGCAGCTCTTTGCAATTGAACCTCGTAAATCAAGAGTCCCCGCTTTGCAGTGGCAACCGACATGAAGTGATCCAAAATGGTACCCGTCGACGCAACTATACTGCGTTTCTTCGCGAACCACTCCCTCTTGTAATGCAATGAGCGCATTTAAAATCTTAAACGGAGAACCAGGAGGGTATTCTGCCAGAATCGCCCGGTCGTACAGGGGTTTATTGATGGAATCTCGGTACAAAATCGTATAGTTGCGCGACCGGTAGCGCCCTACAAGTGCGTTAGGATCGTACGCGGGTGAGGAGACGAGCGCTAAAATTTCCCCTGTTGAAGGTTCAATGGCGACAATACTACCCCTCTTTCCCCGCATCAACTCTTCGGCAAGAGCTTGCAGTTCGGCATCTAAGGTCAGCTGAAGTTCAACACCCATTACAGGTTGCTCGTCGTAGCGGCCTTCTGCAAAAGAGCCCACGTCCCGGTTTCGGTTGTCCACGGTGATGTATCGCTTACCTGCCTCGCCGCGGAGCTCCGTTTCGTACGAAGCCTCAATCCCTGAAATTCCCAGGTAGTCGCCAAGGTCGTACTCGGGGTGGCGCGTCATTAGGTAGTCGTTGACTTCGCCAACATAACCCATCACGTTGCCCCCTATTGGCATCGGATACTTGCGGAAGCTGCGCTTGCGGAGCTGTACCCCCTCAAACATTGCAATTTGCTCTTGAATCGATGCATAATCCTTGACGGTTAAACCCCTGAGAATGGGGAACGGGCGGTATCGGCCTTGAATTAAAGCTTTCTTGAGCTGCTTTCGAACGGAACCCAAAGGTTCGCCCAAGACGCGTGCAAGTGCGACGGTGTCGAGGTGGGTCAGTTGGTTTGCAATTACTTCGACGTCGAATGCGATTTGGTTGGTGGCGAGTACCGTTCCATTGCGGTCGCGCATCAGTCCACGAGGAGCATAAATTTTTTCAATTCGCTGCGCATTGTTCGCTGCATCGAGGGTGTATCGCGTATCAATGAGTTGAATATTAATGAGTCGAAATACAAACAATACAAGTACTACGAGAATCCCGATGGGAATAATCCGACTTCTGTTCATCCCACTTGAGATTTAGGAATAAACCAAGCTACGGCCGTGGCAATTGATGCACTTACGGCAATATTTAAGATTCCCCGGCCGAATACAAGCCCAACAATGTGGGTCCCGTGGCTCGCCCAAGCAAAAATCCAAAGGTGGTGAATGCCCATGGTAATTAGAATGAGCGTCGTCCATTTTCCGAGTCCAATATCTTGGGGTGCAAACGATAACTGCTCTTCAGAAGCCCGAGGCACAATGGTCTTGAGCACCCAAGGTCTAATGTATGCGAGGAGAGAACTAGCCATCAGGTGTAGTCCACCACTTCCTTCGTGGAGGTCGATTCCAAGCCCCAATACTGCGCCAATTGCCAACAAGCCGAGACGATTAAAGTTGGCTGGAGCAAGAATTACAATCAAAGGGTATAAGTAGGGACTCAGATAGCCTCCTACCTCAATTTGGCTCAATACGAAGATTTGAGCAAGAAGCACCCAAAATGAAAAAACGATCCAAGGTCCAGGTCGGGTCATGGTGCGATACTATCTCGTTCAGGTTGGTGCAGGTTCACCGCGGC
>DMDX01000015.1:41955-42289 GCA_003451355.1 Cryomorphaceae bacterium | reverse complement strand
GGTCTCCAGGCTTGAGCTCGGCCTCAATGGCCACGTCGACAAAGTCCGCGGTCCGAGGATTTGAACCGTTCCATTGAATGGTGCCAAAGTGCCCAGTTCGCTCAGCTGAGGCAGAGATCCGCATGCTCGGGTGGCTCAGCGGGCGAACTCGGGAATAGTGGGGTGTGCATTCGTAGGCGATGCCGATAATACCCGTCGATCCCAAGACCGCAAAAGGAGGAGTTAACCCCGCATTCGTTCCCACGTCAATAATTCCCCAAGGTTCTGCAGAGCGGTGCTCGATGAACAGCAGGCTCCCTGGGGTATAGGCGAACCCGCCTTCTTCGTAGGTCGC
>DMDX01000015.1:35007-41737 GCA_003451355.1 Cryomorphaceae bacterium | reverse complement strand
CTTGTTTTTGTCTTCGAGAGCGAGGTAGGATTCCCAGCCGTGCAGCCAACCGCGCCATTGCGCTTGGCGTTCGAGTACATTGGCCCAGAAAATACTTTCGTGCGCCAGTGATCGGGCGTAGGTGAGGCTGAGTCCTAGAACTTGGAACAGCAATAAGCTCAGAACGATGCGGTAGCGAACAAAAAACCGCAGAATGTTCTGCATGGCTTAGCGCATCAAAAGCGTACGGTACTTCTCGAGGTTCTTGAGCGCGATACCGGTTCCGCGCACTACGGCGCGAAGGGGATCCTCAGCTACGTACACGGGGAGGTCCGTTTTCGTTGAAATACGCTGGTCCAAACCGCGAAGGAGCGATCCGCCACCAGCCATGTAGATTCCGGAGTTGTAAATGTCCGCCGAAAGCTCCGGGGGCGTAAGCGATAGTGCTTCCATCACGGCGTCTTCGATGCGGGTTAGGGACTTGTCGAGCGCGCGCGCAATTTCTTTGTACGAAATGTCAACCTGCTTCGGTTTGCCTGAAATCAAGTCGCGGCCTTGAACGCTCATGTCGTCGGGAGGCGAAGCCAAGGTTTCGAGGGCAGCACCCACATTGATTTTGATCAACTCAGCAGTGCGGTCGCCCACAAACAGATTGTGCTGCGTCCGCATGTAGTAGGCGATATCGTTGGTGAATACGTCACCGGCAACCTTGATCGACTTGTCGCAGACAATTCCGCCCAACGCGAGAACCGCAATTTCTGTGGTACCCCCACCGATGTCGATGATCATGTTGCCTTTGGGCTCGAGCACGTCGACGCCGATACCGATGGCGGCTGCCATGGGCTCGTGGATGAGGTAGACTTCTTTGGCGTTGGCGTGTTCGGCGGAATCGCGTACGGCGCGCTTCTCAACCTCGGTGATTCCGCTCGGAATACAAATAACCATGCGGAGCGAAGGCGCAAACCAGTTGTTCTTCAGGGCCGGAATGCTCTTGATCATCTCGCGAATCATGTGCTCTGAAGCGACGAAATCCGCAATAACGCCATCCTTAAGTGGGCGAACGGTGCGAATGTTTTCGTGGGTCTTTCCGTGCATTTGCATGGCCTCGTGACCAATGGCCAAAATGGCATTGGTGGTGCGATCTAAGGCGACGATGGACGGGGCGTCCACAACCACTTTGTCGTTGTGAATGATCAACGTATTCGCCGTACCGAGGTCGATGGCGATGTCGTAGGTGAGGAAGTCAAATAGACCCATTCGGGGATTAGTGTTTGAAGTGTCGGAATCCGGTCATTACCATGGCCACGCCTTGCTCGTTGCAGTACTGAACGCTCAAATCATCCTTGACGCTTCCGCCCGGTTGGATGACCGCGGTAATACCTGCTAAGTACGCAATTTCGACGCAATCAGGGAAGGGAAAAAATGCATCGGACGCCATAACGGCTCCGTCGAGTGAAAGTCCAAAGGACTGGGCCTTGTGAATGGCCTGCTGCAGCGCGTCTACACGCGAAGTCTGGCCGGTTCCCGCGGCCAAGAGCTGACGGTTTTTAACCAGCACAATGGTGTTGCTCTTGGTGTGCTTGCCAATTGCCGAAGCGTAGAGCATGTCGGCCACCTGTTCAGGGGTGGGGACGGTATGGGTCACCACCTTGAGGTCTTCGGCTGCATCGGTGTGGTGGTCGCGCTCTTGAATGAGCACCCCATTGAGCACCGAGCGAACGCGGTAGTGTGCACTCGCTTCGGGCTTCACTGTGACCAGGATGCGGTTCTTTTTGGACTGAAGTACCTCAAGGGCTTCGTCGCTGTAGCTCGGGGCGAGGAGCACCTCAAAAAACAGCGAGTTCATTGCCTCTGCCGTCGCGAGGTCCACAGGTTGGTTGCACGCGATCACTCCGCCGAAGGCAGAAACTGGATCCGCGGAGAGGGCGTCGTGCCACGCTTCGAGGAGGGTTGGGCGGCTGGCCATTCCGCACGCGTTGTTGTGCTTGATGATGGCGACCGTAGCATCGTGACCCTCGCTGACAAAATCAAGGGCGGCTTCGACGTCAAGTAGGTTGTTGTAGCTGAGCTCCTTGCCGTGAATTTGGTCTAAGCGGCTTGAAAGGTCGCCGACGTACCAGGCTTTTTGGTGCGGATTCTCTCCGTAGCGCAAGCTGCGGCGGCTACCCACCAACGTCGGGAAGGGGTGGTCCTGGCCTAGCGTCCACGAAGCAATGTGGGCATCGTAGTTCTGGCTGGTCTGAAACGCAGCGCCGGCAAACGCTTTGCGCTGCTCGCGGGTCAAGGTTCCGCCCTGCGACTGGAGAAGTTCGAGCACTTCGGCGTACTGGGCGCGTGAACTCACGATCCAGCAGTGGTCAAAATTCTTGGCCGCGGCGCGAATCAACGAAATTCCGCCGATGTCAATCTTCTCGATGATGTCTTCTTCAGTTGCGCCCGATGCCACCGTGTCCTCAAATGGGTAGAGGTCGACGATGACCATGTCAAAACTGGGGATACCAAAACGCTCCACGGTGTCCTGGTCGTCTTTGCGGTCGCGGCGCCAGAGGATTCCGCCAAAAACCATCGGGTGAAGCGTTTTCACGCGGCCGTCTAAAATGCTGGGGAAGCCCGTAACCGTCTCCACCGCGGTTACCGGGAGGCCCAAACTCTCGAGGAACGATTGGGTGCCGCCGGTGCTGTACAATTTAACTCCCAGGCTATGGAGGTTTCGAACAATCGGCTCAAGGCCGTCTTTGTGGTAAACTGAAATTAGGGCGGATTTTACCTGCTGCACGTCGTACTGAAAATTGGGTCAAGAAAGGTTGCAAAAGTACGGCGAACATGGCATGAACTTTGACTAAATTGCCCCTGTGCGCCACCTATTTTTTCTGATTTGGGAATCTACCCGTTTGGCGTGGTCTGCCATGACCGCGAACATCCTTCGCACTGTGCTTTCCCTGCTCGGAATTGCGGTCGGAATCTTTTCCATTATCTCTGTGTATGCGGTCGTAGACAGCCTTGAGCGCAGCATTCGCTCGAGCGTTCAGGGCCTCGGATCCGACGTGGTGTACATTCAGAAATGGCCCTGGGGTGGGGGCGGAGGCGAGTACGAATGGTGGAAGTTCTTTCAGCGCCCTGAGGTTGGCTACCTCGACTACCAGCGCCTCGAGGAGTTTGGAGTGAAGGGTTCCGATGCGATTGTTCTGATGAACGGAACCACAACCACAGTAAGCTCCGGCAATTCGAACGTCGAGCAAACAGAGATTCGAGGAATCACCTACGACTACGCCCAGCTGAACAAACTCGGTTTTGCCGGAGGGCGCTATTTTACCGAACGCGAACTACGCAGCGGACTGCCGTACTGCATTGTCGGTGCAGATATCGCCGATGGACTGGCCTCCAGCGCGCAACTCGTGGGCAGCTCCATTCGAATTCTTGGCCGCGACTTTCAGGTGATTGGCGTCCTTGAGCGCGAGGGTAGTTCATTGGTTGGCGAAACCCACGACGCGCGGGTTCTGGTGCCTGCCCGTTGGGTGGTCGCCAACATCGGCGATGAACTGGGCGGATCCGCGATTCAAGTTCGCGCGGCGTCCGGAACCACCGTGGCCCAACTCAAAGAGAATGTACGCGTCGTCATGCGCAAGATTCGCCGCCAATCGCCATCTGCAGAGGACTCATTTGCGCTCAACGAGTCTTCGACATTGAGTTCGGGCTTGGACCAAATGTTTGGCGTGATCGGCCTTGCGGGCACGGTCATCGGAGGGTTCAGCATCCTTGTTGGCGGTTTTGGAATCGCCAACATCATGTTTGTGAGCGTTCGCGAACGCACGGGGCAAATCGGGGTTCAAAAGGCATTGGGGGCTACCCGCGGCTTCATCCTCGCCCAGTTTTTACTCGAAAGCGTCCTTCTTAGTCTCGTCGGCGGAATCATTGGCCTCGCCTTTGCCGGAACCTTAATTGCAGTTGGTGCCGCAGTTTCGGACTTTGAGCTTGCGGTTTCGTTTCAGAACATAGCCACCGGTATCGGCCTATCGGCCCTCATCGGTCTCATTGCGGGATATGCCCCCGCTGAAATGGCTGCGCGCCTCGACCCCGTTGAGGCCATTCGTTTTAACCAATAGTAGCCGCCTCGGGCATAGATCCAATCGCCTGTGCGATTGCCTCAAGAAGGGCATGGTCCTCGGCGCCAAAGGGATCCAAAAAATGGCTGTCGATGTCAATTTGACCGATAAGTCGAGTGCCTTGGTAAATGGGGACCACTAACTCAGACTTGGTCTCCATCGAGCACGCTAGGTAGTTGTCTTGCGCCCAAACATCCGGAACTTCAAACGGCGTCCCAATCACAGCCACCTGGCCACAAATTCCGCGACCGTACGGAATCCGCGTATGTTCCGTTTCAGCCCCGGCAAACGGCCCTAGATGCAGGGTCTGTTCGGCATCGTTCATCCAGTAAATCCCCACCCATTGGTAGTGCGCCACGCGCTCTTTGAGTAGTTCGCATGCGGAATCAATTCCGCCCCACCCCTCCGACTCGAGGATGCGAAGTGCGTCGTGCTGAATACTATTCCAGTTCATTGGTTGTCAAGTACATAAATCCACAATTTGGGTCCCAAAATTAGGAGCCCTACCACCGCAGCTGCAAGTGCGGCCACAAGTACCGATGCGGCGGCAAAATCCTTGGCGTCCCGAATGAGTGGATGCCGCTCAGTGCTCACTCGGTCAGCCAGTCGCTCGAGGGCAGAATTTGCATATTCCGCGGCGAACACCATGCCCATCGCTAGGGTTAAAATGGCCCATTCTACACCCGAGAGTTTGAGCACCAAACCCAGGCAAACAACCGCTAAGGCTGCCACGCTGTGCACTTTCAGATGGCGTTCGGTGCGCCATGCCACAATTATTCCACGGGCAGCTGCCCGCCATGCGTTCCACATACTGCAAACCTACGGCATGCTTCGTTCGTTCACCGAAGTCCATCGCGAAAGCAGTGCCGCGCCCCCCTTTCATGAAAAACTGAGGCATTCAGGTGGGCTGTCGTACTTTTGTTAGGTAATAGTTAACCCTCGTCCATGAATCTTCGCCTACGCACCCTTGTGGCACTCGCCTCCCTTATTCTCAGTTTTGAGGGAGCTGCCCAGTCCCTCTCGATGGTCCAGACCGCTAACCTGTCGAAGTGTACGGGTGACTCACTTCGCCTCGAGCTTAACGTAACGGGTTCCAATATGAGCGCGGCCAATGGCTTTCGGGTAATGATGGCTCCCGGAGCGCCCTCTACGTTCACAGTTCCAAATTCAGACACCCTTGACATTGTTAAGTGGCGCTCGGTATTCCCACTCCCGGTAGGGACAGATACCAATTCTGTCGGAGCCAAGTACGTGTGGGTCATTGTTTCTGACAGTATTACTGCAAGCGGTTTCTATTCAATTGTGATCCAGTCTACGTCTCCTGTACTCTGGAGTGACACCATTCAGGTGTTGGTCAATGTGAGTCCGCAATCTGAAATTACCGCAATTTCAGGTGGCTTTGACAACCTGCATACGGGCGGTCCTGACTGGGGATTCTGCTTCGGTGACACGTTAACGCTCTATGCCAACACCGGCCAAAACGGCTACCAATGGTTCAAGGATGGCACCTTAATGACGGGCGAAACTAATGATTCACTCCTTGTAGTTAATTCAGGTACCTACAGCATTGAGGTAAGCAATGGTGTTTGTACGAAGATGTCGGCAGATACGATCATCAACGTATTTCAGCCCACTACTAGTGTTGTTCACCTACCAGCAGGAATGCAAACTCTTGAAGTTTTAGATAAAGACGGAGTAATTGACTCGCTGGGCTTTTGCGAAACCGAGTTCCTGCAGCTTGCTGGACCGAATTCTGCTGCGGTGGGAACCTCCGTGCTTTATCAGTGGCTGCGCGATTCGGTTGACCTCTTTGGTCAAACGTTTACAGTTCCAATACTTGGTGCCAATCAAATTAACTTATCCACCAACGAGGGCGGGGTCTACTACTTAGAAACAGTGTGGTTACCCGGTGGCTGCCCCGATACAAGTGATGCATTTTGGCTCTTTGTGGACTCGATTCCCGATACTGAAATTCAAGCGGTCGCATGGCCCGGTCAAACTACTGTTAGCCTTACCATTTGCGAAAATGATTCGACCCAGTTGGCCACAATAGTATCCCAAGGAGCATGGACCTACCAATGGGAGGTGCGCTTCCCAGCGGGTAGCGGAAACTGGACTTCGATTCCAAACGAGACCTCGGATAAGCTTACGGTATCGACCGCAATCGTTTCTGGAAGTGCCGAATACCGCCTAGTCATAGATAATGACTACTGTACCCATACGACGAGTGAACTCCTCGTCAATGTGGTGAAGCTCCCCACCATCGCGGTGGCTCCTGCCGATTCGTTGGCTCTTTGTGCCGGTGATTCGGTCCTCGTGGGCGTGACGGGCAGCAGTACGAGCTACCTCTGGACCTTCCCGGGTGGAAGCTACAGCGGCGCATCCTTTTACGCGAAAACACCAGGTGTGTATGTAGTGGCCGGCACAAACGCTAATGGCTGCGTCAACTACGACACCCTCGAGGTATTCTTCTTTACGGTGAATGCGAACGCAGGTCCGGACCAGACTGTTCTTCCCGGGTCAACCGTGCAGCTAAATGCTACGGGCGGACTCCTGTACTACTGGTACGCTGACGTTCCAACCTACTTCAGCGATCCGTACAATCCAAATGCACAAACGGTTCCGACCCAAGACACGACGATGTACGT
>DMDX01000015.1:32384-34790 GCA_003451355.1 Cryomorphaceae bacterium | reverse complement strand
TTGGTTCCGGACCTCAGCAACGTGATGAACGTGATTACACCCAACGGTGACGGATTCAATGATGTATTCGACCTCAGTGAATTAGTGCGCGCAGACAGCTGCGACCTGGTGGTTCTCGACCGTTGGGGTGCCCAGGTGTTTGAGCAGAAGCGCTACACCTCTGGCTGGGATGGCTCGACCCAAGGTGGTGATCCGCTACCGGACGGAACCTACTACTATCTCCTCGTGTGCGACGACATTATCCGCTTCCGCGGAGCCATCACCGTAGTTCGCCCTTAACCTTTTACGCTCCATTTTTATGAAGAAGATCATTCTCTTATCTGCAGTACTCGGTTGTTCGGGCACGCTCGCTGCACAGCAGCTTCCGCTGTACAGCCATTTGTTTTTCGCTCAGGCGATGGTAAATCCCGCCAAGAGCGGAGCCGCAGGCTTTAGTGAGCTCGTCACCATGCACCGCCAGCAGTGGCAGGGCATGGAGGGTGCACCTGAGACGTCTGCACTCCTGTTCAACGGTGCCACGAATAAAGAGCGCGTCGGGTATTCCGTGTACGCTTTCACGGACGCTACGGATATTGTGCGCCGTTCCGGAATCTACGGCCACTACGCGTACCACGCGCAGCTTTCTGAGAATGCCGTGTTGAGTTTCGGACTGGGAGCAGGCTACGTCAACAATACGTTTGATATGGCCAGCATCCGCGTTAAGAATGAGGGCGACCCCTTCCTGTTTCCTTCGAATACGAACGGTTCGCTCGACATTAATGCGGGAATTAACCTCAAGGTTGAGAACTTTCAAATGGGTGTCGCGGTGCCTCAGTTGCTTCAGCCGACCATCACCTACTCGAACAACTACGACGGTCCGGTAGCCTTTCATTTGATCCGCCACTACGTGGTTCAAACGCAGTACGACCTTCCCATTCAAAAGGATCGCATGACGCTTTCGCCCATGGTAGTCGTTCGGGCAGCCAACCACGTCACGCCCCAGGTTGACGCAGGCTTGATGTTCAATATGAAGGAGTACGGCTACCTCGGAGCGCTCTACCGTTCCAACTTTGGTGCTTCGGCTCAAATCGGTGTTCACCTCACGCCGCTTTTGACGTTGGGCTACGCTCATGACTTTAGCACCAACACCTTTGCCACTTCGCTCGGAGTTTCAAATGAGTTTATCCTTACCTACCGATTCGGAGACAACAAGCGCAACGACCGAATCGAAGCCGAAATCAAGCGACTGAAGGACAAGCAGCGCCAAGCTGACCAAAACAACGAGAAGCTCCTTAACGAGAAGTTTGAAGAGTTCAAGGAAGAACTCGAGGCAGCCAACAAAAAGCAGCTCGAGGCACAGACTGAACAGCTCGCGCAGGCTACCGCGCTCAAGCTTCAAGAAGCGGGTGCTCAAGGTGGCGGTGTTCGCGGTCAAGCTGCACAGCGCACAACACCTTCATCACCTTCGAACACCACTACCAACGGCAGCATTAGTGGCTACTCGGCTGACGCCTATGCCGACCGCGTTGCACCCGGATCCGCGGGCTACTATGTGACCGCCGGTGTGTACGGTGAGCAAGAAAACGCCGATAAAATGGCTCAAAAGCTGAAGGCACAAGGAATTAGTGCTCGCGCCTTCCGCGACCCCAAAAACAACATGGTCTATGTCTATTTGCTCAAGTTTGGCTCGTACGAGGAGGCTTCGGCCGCACGCCAAAGCAACCTCAACGGCCAGTACACCGGCAAACTGTGGGTTAAAGTCATCCAGTAATGCGCAAACTAATCGCGCTTTTGGCGCTCCTTTTGGGCTTGGTCGCGCCCGCGAGTGCCGCGCATCTCGTGGGCGGTGAAATCACTTACACGTGTGTGGGCACCAACCAATACCAGGTCAAGCTTCGCATTTACCGTGACTGCTTCTCGGGCGGAGCACAGTTCGACAACACGGTCAATTTTTCGGTGTACAACCTTGCCGGAACCCTCGTGACCAATCCCACGGTCTCAAAAGGCCCGACGGTGAGCGTGCCAGCCGGAACCGGCAATCCCTGCTTGACCACTCCTCCCAATATTTGTACGGAGTACGCCGACTACGTGACCACGTTGACGCTTCCTCCGGTAGTGGGTGGTTATACGATCTCGTACCAGCGCTGCTGCCGTAATTCGACGATCACGAACATCACCAATCCCGGTTCGCGCGGAAACACCTATACCGTGCAGATTCCGTCAATGGACAACAGCTGCAACACGGCACCGGCGTTTACGACGGTTCCGCCCATCGTACTCTGCTTGGGCGACCAGCTGAGCATTGATGCGTCTGCGACTGAGGCCGACGGGGACTCGCTCTTTTACGAGTTCTGCGACATTTACACGGGCGGAGCCTCTGGCAGCCCAACTCCGAACCCCGCAACGCCACCGCCGTATACCCTCATT
>DMDX01000015.1:0-32291 GCA_003451355.1 Cryomorphaceae bacterium | reverse complement strand
GCAACCCAACTCCGAACCCCGCGACGCCCCCGCCGTACACCCTCATTCAGTTTGTTGCGCCCGCCACGGCGACCCAACCAGTCCCCGGCAACCCTGCGCTCAGCATTAACTCGACTACTGGAATGATTACGGGTGTCGCCAACACAATTGGTCAGTACGTGGTTGGAATTTGTGTTTCTGAATACCGCAACGGCCAGTTTATGTCCACGGTGCGCCGCGACTACCAGTTCAACGTCACGAACTGCATCATTAATACCGTGGCAGACATGGTTACCCAGCTTGAGGACCCTAGTCTTTTCTGCGACGGCCGTACGCTGACCTTTACACCACAGACCTCGGGTGCCTTGACCTACTTCTGGGACTTTGGGGATACCTCTAGCGTCAACGATACGAGCTCCCTGGCCACGCCGACCTACACCTTTCCGGACACAGGGCACTACACCGTCATGCTGGTGATCAATCCCGGCCTAGTTTGTACAGACACGACTTTTGAGGTTTTTCGGGTGATGAATGCCCCGGACTACTTCATCGACAAGCAGGGTGTGCCGTGCATCGAGGTTCAGAACTACCGATTTGAGGCTAAGGGAACCGCTCCAATTGACGCCCAGATTTCATGGGATTTTGGATCCAATTCGAACACGTTTGGCGCGGCAGGTCCATTAGTGACTGGGGTCCGATGGAATACAGCGGGAACCTACCCCGTGAGCTGTATTATTCAGTCCGCCTACTGCCCCGATACACTTTGGGACACTGTCCAGGTTTTTGATTGGTACTACCCCGTAACTGCTGCGCCCCAGGATACACAGATTGTCCGCGGCGATACCGTGCACCTCGATGTCACGAGCGGAGCGGCCTACTATTGGTTTGCCGACCAGCCAGTATACTTCAACAACGCACGCCAGCAAAACCCGCAGGCGCTCATGCACGCCGACAGCACCACGTACTACGTGATTGTTACCGACAACCGCGGTTGCCGCGGAATTGATACCGTGTTCGTGAGCTGGCTTCCCGACCAAGTGAGTCCAGACCTGTCCAATGTGATGAATGTGATTACGCCCAACGGGGATGGAATGAATGATGTGCTCGACATTTCAGAGGTTTTGTTTGGTGACGCGTGCACCTTGCGTGTAATGAATCGCTGGGGAACCACGTGGGTCTACGAGCAAGAATCGTACGCGAATACATGGGGTGGTACGGACGTCGACGGCAATCCTCTTCCGAGCGGAACCTACTACTTCTTTGTCGTGTGCGGGCGAGATTTGCGCTACGCTGGACCGGTCACGATCGTATACTAGTGTCCACCACATAGATGAAAAGAAAAACGCGGCCCACGGGCCGCGTTTTTTATTGAGTCCTACTTCTAAGGGTTAACCTTGGAAGAGGTCCTTAACCTTATCAAAAAAACTCTTGTCTCCAGCTCCCGGTCGCGGCTGAAAGCGCTCGCTCTGGTTGAGCTTCTCAAGGAGCTCTTTCTCGTCGTTCGTGAGTGACTTAGGGGTCCAAACTGCGACGTGAATCAATTGATCACCTTGGCCGTAGCCTTCGAGGCTCGGAAGTCCTTTGCCCTTCAGGCGTAGGGTTTTTCCACTTTGGGTTCCGGGATCAATCTTCATACGCACTTTGCCTGAAACGGTCGGAACCTCGACCGAAGTGCCCAAGGCTGCATCGGGAAACGATACGTGCAGTTCAAAGTGAAGGTTATTGCCCTCGCGAACCAGCACTTCGTGCGGCTCTTCTTCAATCGAAACGATCAAATCCCCCGCAGGGCCTCCTGCTGGGCCGTGGTTGCCTTTGCCTTGAACGCGCAGCTGCATACCATCTTGCACTCCGGCCGGAATCTTTACACTTACAACCTCATCATGGCGCTCAAGTCCGTCAGGACCCACCCCGTCGGGTCGCTTGTCGATGGTTTTGCCTGCGCCTTGGCACGACGGACAGGCTGACGCGGTGCGCATCTGACCCAAGATCGTGTTTTGTACCCGGGTTACTTGACCAGATCCACCGCAGGTTCCGCACGTTTTAAACGTCAAACCTTCTGCCGGAACAGCGCGGCGAATTTTAATTTTCTTTTCAACGCCATTGGCGATCTCTTCGAGGCTGAGCTTTACACGAACTCTGAGGTTGGCCCCGCGGTTGGCTCCGCCGCCACCTCGGCCACCAAAACCGCCAAAGGCTCCGCCAAAAGCATCGCCGAAGATGTCCCCAAAGTGGCTGAATATGTCGTCCATATTCATGCCACCTCCGCCAAAACCGCCGGAACCTGCACCAAACGCTTGGTGTCCGAACTGGTCGTACTTCTGACGTTTTTCAGGGCTTGAAAGTACCTCGTAGGCCTCCGCGGCCTCTTTGAACTTTTCTTCTGCCGCCGCATCACCCGGATTTTTGTCAGGGTGGTACTGAATGGCCATCTTTCGGTAGGCCTTTTTAATTTCTTCTGCAGATGCGCCCTTAGACACACCCAGAACTTCGTAGTAGTCGCGCTTACTCATTTCATTCGGCAGCTTGGCCCACTACCACTTTCGCGTAGCGAATAATTTTTTCTCCGAGAAGGTATCCGGTCTCGAGCTCATCGACCACGCAGCCTGAAAGCTCTGGACTTGGAGCAGGGATGTTCGTAATGGCTTCCATGCGTTCTACATCAAAGGCTTGCCCTACCGTGGATTCCATGGCCTTGAGGCCTTCGGCCTTCATGGCGCTGAGTAATTTGTTTTGAATGAGGGCCAATCCTTGGCGCTCAGGTCCTTCGGCGAGGGCTTTCATCGCACGATCAAAGTCGTCCAGTATCGGTAGTACTGCCTTGATGACTTTTTCTCCCGCCGTCGCCATTAGCTCGAGGCGCTCGCGCGCATTTCTGCGGCGAAAATTCTCAAATTCGGCATAGAGTCGCAAGTTTTGATCTTTGAGCTCCTGGATTTCTGCCTCCACATCACGCTCTGCTGTGGGTGAAGGTGAATCTGAGATCTCATCATTTAAATCCTGAGCCATTTGAACTTCGTCCAAAGGCTGCTCTGGCTTCTTCGTAGAATCTTCCATAATTTATTAATCCGTGTGGGTCCCGTAAAACACAAAGCCTGCCAAACGACCCAAAGGTGTCAGAATGGCAGGCTAGGTGAAAAAATGCCCTTTACTTGGCTTGCATCGCCTTAAGTGCGTTCTCGAGCGCGGCTCCGCGTAGGTTTTTTGCGACTACTTTACCCTTGCCGTCAATGAGGTAGGTTGCGGGGATCGCATTGACTCCATAGAGCGCAGCACCTTCAGAGCGCCAGCCTTTGAGGTCGCTCACGTGGTTGGGCCACACAAGACCGTCCTTGGCAATTGCTTCAATCCAACGGTCTTTGGTGTTGTCTAGTGAAAGCGAAAACACTTCAAAGCCCTTTCCAGATGAAAACTTGTCGTCTTTGTACTGGTTGTACACGCGCACGACATTGGGGTTCTCCATGCGGCAGGGGCCGCACCAAGCTGCCCAGAAGTCCAAAAGAACCACCTTGCCACGCAGGTCTGATAGTTTGCGGGTTTTGCCCGTGGGATCCGGAAATGCCAAGTCAGGAGCCATATCGCCCACATTGATGCTCGCCATCTGTTCCACTGCGATGGGTGCGGTCACGCGTCCCGCAGGAGTAGCGGCCAATACAAGGGCGGCTGCGCCCAAAATGAGTATCTGTTTCATGTTTCGAAGTTAAGTTGCAAAAATCAGTCCGCCACGCGCTCAATTTTGGCACCTAAGTCACGCAGGCGCGCGTCAATTCGCTCATACCCGCGATCAATTTGCTCAATATTCTGAATCGTTGAGGTTCCGTCTGCGCTCAACGCTGCGATGAGTAGGGCAATTCCGGCACGAATATCTGGCGAAGACATTGTAGTGGCGCGCAAATTAAACTGGTGGTCGTGGCCAATCACCGTGGCACGGTGCGGGTCGCACAAGATGATTTGGGCGCCCATATCAATGAGTTTGTCCACAAAAAACAAACGGCTCTCAAACATTTTTTGGTGGATGAGCACGGAACCTTTTGCTTGGGTCGCCGTCACAAGTACAATACTCAGCAAATCAGGAGTAAACATCGGCCATGGACCATCCGCGATCGTCACCATAGAACCGTCGAGGTACGCACCCATTTCATAGTGCTCTTGCGCGGGGATGTAGAGGTCGTCGCCACGCTCTTCAATGCGGATTCCAAGTTTGCGAAACACATTCGGAATTTGGCCCAAATGTGGAATCCCCGCATTTTTAATGGTGATTTCAGACTTCGTCATCGCTGCAAGTCCAATCCAAGAGCCGATTTCAATCATGTCGGGAAGGCAGCGGTGCTCTGTACCACCGAGTCGGGTTACACCGGTTATTGTCAAACGGTTGCTGCCGATGCCTTCGATTTGGGCGCCCATTCGAACGAGCATTCCGCACAACTGCTGCAAGTAGGGCTCGCACGCAGCGTTGTAAATCGTTGTAACACCAGGGGTAAGGACGGCGGCCATGACAATATTGGCAGTACCCGTAACCGACGGTTCGTCGAGCAGAATGAAGGCACCTTTGAGGCCCTCAGCAGGAGCCTCCACCCCATAAAAGTGGTCGCCTTCTTCGAATACGAACTTGGCTCCAAGCTTCATGAAGCCTTCGAAGTGTGTGTCTAAGCGGCGGCGGCCAATCTTGTCCCCACCGGGTTTGGGGATGTAGCCCTTTCCGAACCGAGCAAGCATGGGACCCACCACCATTACAGAACCGCGCAGCGATGCACCCTTCTTTTTGTAGGTTTCACCAAACAAGAAGTCTATATCAATCGAATCCGCGGTGAAGCTGTAGTCTCCAGGGCCGTTATTTACAACGGTTACGCCGAAGTCACCGAGAATCTCGATGAGTTTGTTGACGTCGATGATATCTGGAATGTTGGTAATTCGGACCGTATCATCGGTCAAAAGCACGGCACACAAAATTTGGAGCACCTCGTTTTTGGCCCCTTGCGGATGAACGTCCCCTTTGAGCGCAGTTCCGCCCGTAATTCGAAATGAAGCCATACCCTACTTACGGAAGAATCCGCCTTTGCGTTTGTTGTTAAAGTTGGTTGTATTCGGTTTTTTCTTTTTCCGATTTTTTGTGTGGAGCGGGGCATTTTGGGATACCACGCCTTTAGCCACAGATAGGGCTGAACCTTCTTGGCCAAGTCGGCCGGCAGAAAGGATCCGTAAATCATTGAAGATCACGGCATCGTCTACGGTGTCTTTGTTCCAGCTGAGGTAGGCACGCTTCATTTGGTTGGCGATGTCGTACTCAATTCCTTGACGCTCTTCAGACGGCTCCATTTCGGCAACCGTGTTGATCAAGCTCTGGAGGATTACACCGTAGTAGCGATGGCTTCGGCTTTTCGGGGGGTAGGGAACGCGCTCGGGTTTGGCTTCGAGTAGTTCGCGTTGCGGGGCAGGGAACGGGCCATCCACATCCAGCTGAAATCCAGATATTACGTGGAGGTGGTCCCAAACTTTGCGCGCAAAATCAGTCTGACCGCGAAGGGTCGGATTCAATCGACCTACCGTGTCGACAATATGGGCAGCGGACTCAGTTCGCTTGGCGCGGTCCTCGATCGTGAGCGTGAACTCGACCATGGTCTGCACGAGGCGCCCGTATTCGCCAAGTACCATTTGGGGGCGGTCCGTATTGTAGTCGAGCGACAACGTGGTGATGCTTGAAGTTTCCATTAGGGTGCTCATGCTAAGCCAAGAGCTGCAATTTAGCGAACTTCAAGAGGAGTTTCTTTTCGCCCGCGTTATCAAATTGTATGGTGGCTTTTCCGCCGTCAGCGGCTGGTTCCACTTCGGTCACGGTGCCTACGCCAAAGCGATCGTGCACCACCCGAATTCCAGAGGTCAAATTTAGTTCGTGAGCGGGACTTCCCGACGCAGAAGTTGCATGGCCTAAAGGTTTGAGGTTTTCGGGCTTCCTAAACCGAATAGGCGCGGGGGGAGGTGTCGTTGCCTTCGGGGCGCTTCCGCCCATCTTTTGGGCCGCACTTCCCCTAAAGGTGCGCGGCTGTTCAGGGTCGCCAAACGCATCCCGAAGCTCCCTCGGTACCCCATAGCTCTTCGGTAATTCAGGGATGTGTACATCTAAATGCTCTTCGTCCAACTCTTCGAGAAAGCGGCTTGGTTCGCAGTCAATCAATTTGCCCCACCTGTACCGAACGCGTGCATACGTCAAGAAGGCCCGCTGTTCGGCCCGTGTCAACGCGACATAAAACAGACGGCGCTCCTCTTCAAGATCACTCCGTGAATTCATCGCCATCATCGATGGGAAAAGGGCGTCCTCCATTCCGACCACAAACACCACCGGAAACTCCAAACCCTTCGCCAAGTGAATGGTCATCAAAATCACCTTGGGTTCGTCGGTCTCCTGTTCGTCACGGTCGGTCAGCAGCGCCACGTCCTGCAAAAAGGCCCCGAGGCTTGGGTCGCCGTCTTCGGTTTGGCTCTGCTGCTCCACAAAGTCCTTGATACCGTTGAGCAGTTCTTGAACGTTCTCGTAGCGGCTAATGCCCTCGGGCGTCTTGTCTTCGGCGAGTAACTTCACCAAACCACTTGTGCGGGCAATGTGCTCCACGGTTCCGAAGGCGTCCTGCTGCGTAGCGATGATTCGGTACGAATCAATTAAATCTGCAAATGCCACGAGCCGTTCCGCGGTCGGTCGGTTGATGCCTAAATCCCAGGTGGTCGCGTTGCGCACGGCTTCCCAAAGCGGAACCTGTCGGTCATTTGCCGCAATCGTGAGCCGGGCAATGGTGGTATCTCCAATTCCGCGCCCCGGTAAATTAATCACGCGCCGCAGTGCCTCTTCATCACTCGCATTGACCGTCAGTCGGACGTACGCGAGCACATCCTTAATCTCTTTGCGCTGGTAAAACGACAATCCGCCGTAAATCTGGTACGGAATATTCCTGCGCCGCAGCGCATCTTCAAATGAGCGGGACTGGGCATTCGTCCGATACAAAATGGCAAAGTCGCCATAACCGCGGTGCTCCCGATGTACTAAGTCAAAAATTGTCTGCGCTACATATTGGCCTTCGTCGGAATCGCTCACGCTCTGGTGCACCACAATCTTCTCTCCCAGCGGATTCTCGGTCCACACGTCTTTTTCGAGCTGCTCCTTGTTGTGCGAAATCAGCACATTGGCAGCCTTCACAATGCGCTGGGTGCTCCGGTAGTTTTGCTCCAATTTATACAGTGCCGCGTCAGGGTAATCCTTTTGAAAATTCAAAATGTTCCGAATGTTGGCGCCGCGAAACGAATAAATACTCTGCGCGTCATCGCCTACCACACATATGTTTTCAAAGCGCGCGGCCAACGCCTTCACAATCAGGTACTGTGCGTGGTTGGTATCCTGATACTCGTCTACCAACAAATAGCGGAACCGGTCCTGGTACTTCGCTAGCACATCCGGAAACCGCGCAAACAACTCATTGGTCTTGAGCAAGAGGTCGTCAAAGTCCATCGCTCCCGCTCGAAAGCAGCGCTCCATGTACTGAGCGTATACCTCGCCGAGCTTCGACATTCGTGCCGAGGCATCTTGCTCCTGCAGGTCCGCCCGTGCCGCATAGGCCTTTGGCGTGATTAAGCTGTTCTTGTAGGCCGATATACGCGAGGCAACTGACTTGGTCTTGTAAATCTCTTTGTCGAGGTTCAGCTCTTTAATCACATTCGCCAGCACTTTTTGTGCATCCTCGGAATCGTAAATCGTAAAGTTGCTCGGGAACCCTAGTCGCTCCCCCTCTACGCGCAGGATGCGCGCAAAAATGGAGTGGAATGTTCCCATCCATACATTCTTTGCCTCGGCTGGACCAATCACCTTCGCGATCCGGTCCTTCATTTCGCGCGCAGCTTTGTTGGTGAAGGTCAAGGCAAGAATTTGAAAGGCATCCGCCCCTTGCGCAATTAAGTGCGCAATTCGGTAGGTTAGAACCCGAGTTTTCCCCGATCCTGCCCCAGCTATGACCATTACCGGGCCTTTTATATGTGACGCCGCGTTGCGTTGGGCTGAATTTAAAGCGCTTAAGAGATCGTTCATGAGGTGCTACAAAAGTAGGTTGACAGACCGTGGGACCGCGGCTTAGTGGAAAACTTTGAAATTCTTTTTACCTCCTGAAGGTGATTAGACAAGAATTTGTTCTACATTTGCAGTCCCCAAAAAAGTGGGGGTGAAATTTTATTTCTACCGACGTCAAACCACGTAGAAGAGCATGCCAACGATCCAACAATTAGTCCGCAAAGGACGCGTAACCCTGGAAAAGAAGAGCAAGTCGGCCGCACTGGACGCTTGCCCACAGCGCCGTGGCGTTTGTACCCGGGTATACACCACTACTCCTAAAAAGCCGAATTCCGCGATGCGCAAAGTTGCGCGTGTGCGGTTGACCAACGGTAATGAAGTCAACGCCTACATCGGAGGTGAAGGACACAACCTGCAAGAGCACAGCATTGTGCTGGTTCGCGGAGGTCGTGTAAAAGACCTTCCCGGCGTACGCTACCACATCGTTCGCGGTGCCCTTGATACGGCTGGCGTGAACGGTCGTATGCAGCGTCGTTCGAAGTACGGCACGAAGCGTCCAAAGGCTAAAAAATAATTAAGTAAGGAACCATGAGAAAGACTCGTGCCAAAAAGCGCCCGTTACTGCCGGATCCCCGTTTTAACGATCCCCTCGTAACTCGTTTTGTGAACAACATGATGTACGACGGAAAGAAGTCAACCGCCTTCAAAATCTTTTACGATGCTATTGATTTGGTGTCGGAGCGCACTGGAGAGGCCAATGGCCTTGATCAGTGGAAGACGGCCCTTACCAACGTGATGCCGCACGTAGAGGTGCGCAGCCGTCGTGTAGGTGGAGCGACATTCCAAATTCCGCAACAGATTCGTCCCGACCGCAAGATTGCGGTAGCAATGAAGTGGTTGATCGGCTACTCGCGCAAGCGCAACGAAAAAAGCATGGCGGGAAAGCTAGCTGGTGAAATCTTAGCTGCGGCTAAAGAGGAAGGCGCAGCAGTAAAAAAGCGCATGGATACGCACAAGATGGCCGAAGCCAACAAGGCATTCTCTCACTTTCGTTTTTAATCGAAGATTAGCAAAAAAATGGCTTCACGCGACCTTCAATACACCCGGAATATTGGCATCATGGCTCACATTGATGCTGGTAAAACCACTACTACCGAGCGCATTCTTTACTACACCGGCGTAAGCCACAAGATTGGTGAAGTACACGACGGTGCTGCTACCATGGACTGGATGGTTCAGGAGCAGGAGCGGGGTATCACCATTACATCAGCTGCGACGACGTGCTTTTGGCGCTTCCCAACGGTTCAGGGTAAGGACATCGCAGGTCAGACTGAAGAGTACAAGATTAACATCATCGACACCCCAGGTCACGTTGACTTTACGGTTGAGGTAGAGCGCTCACTTCGCGTTCTCGATGGTGCAGTGGCACTTCTGTGTGCGGTAGGTGGCGTACAGCCCCAAACTGAAACTGTATGGCGTCAGGCTACAAAGTACAGTGTTCCGCGTATTGCGTTCGTCAATAAGATGGATCGCACTGGAGCTGACTTCTTTAACGTGGTACGTCAAATCGACGAGAAACTTCGCGGTAACGCGGTACCCCTTCAGGTGCCCATCGGCGCAGAAGCGGAGTTCCGTGGCGTAGTGGACTTGCTCACCAAGAAGGCCATCATTTGGAATGATGATTCTCAGGGCATGACCTACGACGAGATTGAAATCCCGGCTGACCTAGTAGATACAGTAAACGAGTACCGTGAAAAGCTCGTCGAGGCAGTGGCAGAATTCGACGACAACCTCATGGAGAAGTTCTTTGACGATCCTGCGAGCATCACTCGTGAAGAACTGACTGCGGCAATCCGCAAGGCCGTGATAGCCATGAAAATCACTCCAGTTCTCTGTGGATCCGCGTTCAAGAATAAGGGTGTACAGACGATGCTCGACGCCGTGATGGAGTTCCTGCCATCTCCAATGGATGTGGAGGCTATTTCGGGAGTAAACCCCGATACGGATGAAGAAGAGGTGCGTCGCCCAGTTTCAACAGAGCCATTGGCAGCCCTTGCGTTTAAGATTGCTACAGATCCGTTTGTGGGTCGACTTTGTTTTTTCCGTGTCTACTCTGGCAAAATTGATGCTGGGTCCTACGTGAAAAACATGCGTACGGGTAACAAAGAGCGCATCAGCCGAATCTTCCAGATGCACGCCAACAAGCAAAATCCGATTGACGTCATTGAGGCGGGTGACATTGGTGCCGGTGTTGGCTTTAAAGACATTCGCACTGGTGATACGTTATGTGATGAGAAGAAACCCATTGTACTTGAATCAATGAGTTTCCCTGAGCCCGTAATCGGACTCGCAGTAGAGCCAAAAACTCAGGCTGACGTGGATAAGTTGGGTATGTCTTTGGCAAAGCTTGCTGAAGAGGATCCAACCTTTCGTGTGCACACCGACGAAGAGACTGGTCAGACCGTAATCTCTGGAATGGGTGAGCTTCACTTGGAGATTATTGTTGACCGCTTGAAACGCGAGTTTAAGGTAGAATGTAACCAAGGTGCTCCACAGGTTCAGTACAAAGAAGCGCTCACCGCTACAATTAACCACCGCGAGGTATACAAGAAGCAAACTGGTGGTCGCGGTAAGTTCGCGGATATTGTGTTTACGATTGGCCCTGCAGACGAAGCACACACTGGTGGCCTTCAATTTGTGAATGAGATTAAGGGCGGTAACGTTCCTAAGGAATACGTGCCTTCGATTGAGAAGGGCTTTAAGGAGGCGATGAAGAACGGCCCATTGGCTGGATACGGCATCGACGCCATGAAGGTGACCCTTACAGACGGTTCATTCCACCCTGTTGACTCTGATTCACTATCGTTTGAATTGGCCGCTAAAATCGGATTTAAGGAAGCTGCTCGCAAGTCTCGTCCGGTTATCCTCGAGCCGATCATGAAGATGGAGGTTGTAATGCCTGAATCAAGCATGGGTGATGTAGTAGGTGACCTTAACAAGCGCCGTGGAATGGTTGAAGGAATGGATACGAAAGATGGCGATAGCCTCGTTCGTGCGAAGGTGCCTTTGAGTGAAATGTTTGGTTACGTAACGACGTTGCGTACGCTGACCTCAGGGCGGGGTTCTTCGACTATGGAGTTCAGCCACTTTTCAGAGACGCCTACAAGTATCTCTGAAGCCGTAATCGAAAAAGTAAAAGGTAAATAAAGAGGATCGATGAGCCAGAAAATTCGCATAAAGCTTAAGTCATACGATTATAACCTCGTAGACAAGAGTGCAGAAAAAATTGTAAAGACGGTGAAGAGTACCGGTGCTGTGGTAAACGGCCCGATCCCCTTGCCAACTAACAAGCGCATTTACACCGTACTGCGCAGCCCGCACGTCAATAAAAAGGCGCGTGAGCAGTTTGAGTTGTCGAGCTACAAGCGCTTGCTTGACATTTACTCGTCTTCAAGTAAAACCATCGATGCCCTGATGAAGCTTGAGCTTCCCAGTGGTGTTGAGGTCGAGATCAAAGTTTAATAATCCCTAGAATTCCTGACAATGCCTGGACTAATTGGCAAAAAAATCGGAATGACCAGCATCTTCGACGGTGACGGAAAGAATTTTCCATGTACCGTGATTGAGTTGGGTCCCTGTGTGGTGACTCAGCTAAAGACGAATGATGTCGATGGTTACGAAGCCGTGCAGATCGGTTATGGTGAAAAGAAAAATCCCATATCGCCTGCCTCCGGCCACGCTGCAAAGGCTAATACCTCTGCAAAATCAAAATATGTAGAATTCCGCGAATTCGGAACAAATGTTGCGTTGGGCGAAGTGCTCACGGTTGCCATGTTCGAAGAGGGTGAATTCGTAGACGTTGTAGGCCAGTCGAAAGGCAAGGGCTTCCAGGGTGTTGTGAAGCGTCACGGCTTTAGCGGTGTTGGTGAAGCAAGCCATGGTCAGCACAACCGTCTACGCGCTCCGGGTTCTATTGGTGCAGGTTCTGACCCAAGCCGCGTATTCCGCGGAATGCGCATGGGTGGACGTACGGGCAACACGCGTATTAAAATTCAAAACCTTCAAATCTTGAAGGTCGATGCAGATAAGAATCTGCTCGTTGTCAAAGGTTCCATTCCCGGCGCAAGGCAGTCGATTGTAATTGTTGAGAAATAATGGAAGTTCGCATCTTAAATCAGGACGGCCAGGAAACGGGTCGGACAGTCCAATTGAATGATGATGTTTTCGGGATTACACCGAACGATCATGCAATGTACCTCGATGTAAAGCAGTACTTGGCCAATCAGCGCCAGGGTACGCACAAGAGTAAGCAGCGCGCAGAAATCGCACGTACCACAAAAAAGCTGCACAAGCAGAAGGGTACCGGTGGTGCGCGTCACGGAAGTATGAAGTCACCGTTGTTTCGTGGAGGTGGCCGTGTATTTGGACCTGTTCCTCACGAGTACGGATTCAAGCTCAACAAAAAGTTGAAATTGGTTGCGCGAAAGTCGGCTTTGAGCCAATTGGCGGCGTCAAATCAGATTTTAGTTGTGGATCAAATTGCGATGAATGCCCCAAAGACAAAGGATTACGGTGTGATTCTCAAAGCTTTAGGCCTTGAAGGCAAGAAATCGACGGTAGTATTGGCTGAGCCAAATAATTCAGTATATTTGTCGTCCCGCAATTTTGAGGGCTCAAAAGTGGTAACTGCTTCAGAATTAAGCACTTATTCAATTTTAAATGGCGGCACCTTGGTGTTAGTTGAGCCTTCGATTGTGAAAATTGAAAACGCCTTATCGGCCAAATAGTGATGGAACAGATTCTCATTCGCCCGGTGCTCACCGAGAAAGCGACTGCCTCAGCAGAGGGAGCGAATCGCTACACGTTTGTTGTCGATAAAAAGGCAAACAAGCTTCAAATTAAAAAGGCTGTAGAGAATCTCTACAAGGTGAACGTGGAAAACGTTCGAACCATGATTGCTCCAGCCAAGCGTATCGTACGCTACACCAAGGCAGGTGTTCTGGAAGGTCGCAAGCCCTCGCTCAAGAAGGCGGTGATTGAAGTACGTGCAGGTGAAACCATTGATATCTACGCAAACCTCTAAGCCA
Organism: Cryomorphaceae bacterium; assembly: GCA_003451355.1. GTDB lineage: Bacteria > Bacteroidota > Bacteroidia > Flavobacteriales > Schleiferiaceae > TMED14. The sequence goes on along the minus strand of DMDX01000015.1, from coordinate 19,181 downwards.
TGGGCGTACGTAAATTAAAACCGATGACCCCAGGCCAACGCCTGCGCTCGGTGAATGACTTTGCAATGATTACTGTGGGTGCTCCTGAAAAGAGCCTAACGGTATCTAAAAAGCGCTCTGGTGGACGCAATAACACCGGTAAGATGACCATGCGTTATGTCGGTGGTGGCGCCAAGCAGCGGTACAGAATTATTGATTTTAAGCGAGAGAAAATCAATATTCCTGCTACGGTAAAAAGCATCGAGTACGATCCAAACCGTACTGCGTTTATTGCACTCCTTGTGTATGCAGATGGAGAGAAGAGGTACATCATCGCACCAAACGGTATTCAAGTAGGCCAAGTTCTGTTGAGTGGACCTGGTGTCGCACCTGAAGTAGGAAACGCGATGAAATTGAGCGATATGCCCTTAGGTACTATTGTTCACAACATTGAACTCCGTCCAGGTCAGGGTGGTATCATCGCTCGTTCAGCTGGAGCGTTTGCTCAGTTAGCCGCTCGTGACGGTAAATATGCCGTGCTGCGCATGCCATCTGGTGAAAGTCGAATGATTTTGACAGAGTGTATGGCGACAGTCGGAACTGTTTCGAATGCGGACCACGCTCAAGTCGACAGCGGAAAAGCGGGACGTAGCCGCTGGTTAGGTCGTCGTCCACGGACTCGTGGTGTAGCCATGAACCCTGTGGATCACCCAATGGGTGGTGGAGAGGGTCGTGCCTCAGGTGGTCATCCTCGCTCACGTAAGGGTATTCCAGCTAAAGGATACAAGACGCGTACGCCGAAGAAGGCGAGCAACCGTTACATCATTGAAAAACGTAAGAAGTAATCATGGCACGTTCGCTTAAAAAAGGTCCATACATCCATTTCAAGCTTGAAAAGCGAGTAATGGAAAATGTTGAGGCAGGTAAAAAGACCGTGATCAAGACTTGGTCTCGTGCTTCAATGATCAGTCCAGATTTTGTTGGACAAACAATTGCAGTTCACAACGGTAAAACGTTTGTGCCCGTGTACGTTACAGAGAATATGGTTGGCCACAAGCTTGGGGAATTTGCTCCGACTCGTGTGTTCCGCGGCCATGCTGGTAAGAAAGATAAAGGCAAAAAGTAGTAAGCGATGGGAGCTCGTAAAAAAATCCGCGCAAACGCGATCAAAGATGCACGACGCAGTGTAGCCATGGCTTCACTGAATAACTGCCCAACTTCACCCCGTAAGATGCGCCTAATGGCAGATCTCATTCGCGGAATGGAGGTTGCTAAGGCACTTTATGTCCTGAAGCACAGCAGCAAAGAGGCGTCAATTCGCCTTGAGAAGCTGCTCCTTTCGGCCTTGACGAATTGGCAAACCAAAAACCCAGAGGCTTCAGTCGATTCAGGTTTAGTGGTCCAGAGCATTATGGTCGATGGTGGCCGTATGCTAAAGCGTGTCCAACCCGCACCACAGGGCCGTGCCCACCGTGTGCGTAAGCGTTCAAACCACGTTACCCTGGTGGTGGGTCGTGTTGCCGAAGAAGGTTCAACCAGCTCTGAAAACGCCTAAACATGGGACAAAAAGCTAATCCTATTGGCAATCGCCTTGGCTACATCCGTGGATGGGAGTCTAATTGGTACGGTGGCCGTAACTACGGAGATAAAATTGCTGAAGACGCGGCAATTCGTAAATACTTATATGCTCGTCTTAGTCGGGCAAATGTGTCGCGCATCATTATTGAGCGTACCCTTAAAGTTGTCACTGTAACGATTGCAACGGCCCGTCCTGGTGTGATTATCGGAAAAGGTGGTACTGAAGTTGACAAGCTTCGCGAGGAGCTCAAAAAACTCTCCAAGAAAGAGGTTCAGATTAATATTCACGAGATTAAGCGTCCTGAACTCGATGCGAAACTTGTGGCGGACAGTATTGCTCGCCAAATTGAGGGTCGTATTTCCTTTCGCCGTGCTGTTAAAATGTCCATGGGAAGTACCATGCGAATGGGCGCTGAAGGAATCAAGGTTCAAGTGAGTGGCCGTCTAAACGGAGCAGAAATCGCTCGGTCTGAAAAGTTTAAAGAGGGACGCACCCCGTTGCACACGTTCCGTGCAGATATTGATTACCACATTTCTGAAGCCCATACAACCTACGGCCGTATTGGTATCAAGGTTTGGATCATGAAAGGTGAGGTTTATGGTAAGCGTGACTTGAGCAATGTCCTCGGGCAGTCAGGTAAGCGCGTGGGAGCTGGTGCCCCATCTTCTGCTGGTACGGATCGTCCGCGTCGCGGAACCGGAGGTGGTAATGGTGGTGGTGATCGTGACCGTGATCGTCGTCGTCCTAACAACAATCGTAAAGCTTAACTGTCATGCTTCAGCCGAAAAAGACTAAGTTCCGAAAAATGTTTAAGGGCAAAATGAAGGGTAACGCACAGCGCGGTGCCACACTAGCCTTTGGATCCTATGGTATCAAGTCCCTTGAAGAGGTATGGATGACCGCCCGTCAAATTGAGGCTGCCCGTATCGCTGCTACTCGCTATATGAAGCGTGAGGGACAGCTTTGGATTCGAATCTTCCCCGACAAACCAATTACGAAGAAGCCTCTCGAGGTACGTATGGGTAAGGGTAAAGGTGCAGTAGAATACTGGGCTGCGGTGGTTCGTCCTGGTCGTATGCTCTTTGAACTCGATGGCGTTTCTGAGGATATCGCTAAAGAAGCACTTCGCCTTGCGGCACAGAAGCTTCCCGTAAAGACGAAGTTCGTAGTTCGTCGTGATTTGGTTAATGCATAATGCTTCGTACCATGACAACTGCTGAATTGAAAAAAATGAATGCCGAGGAATTGGCAAACCAGTACCGCACGCAAAAGACGGAACTACTCGACCTTAAGCGCAAGCACCGCTTGAGCCCTCTTGAGAATCCCATGCGACTCACCGCGCTCCGCAAAGACGTGGCTCGTTTGGCGACCGAATTGACCCAGCGTTCTAAGAATTAATACGATGGAAAACCAACGCAATCTGCGCAAAGAGCGCATCGGGGTAGTGACCTCGTCAGCTATGGACAAGACGGTTACCGTCAACGTATCACGCCGCGTAAAGCACGGTATGTACGGAAAGTTCATCACTTTTTCTAAGAAGTTTCACGCCCACGACGAAACAAATGACTGCAACCAAGGCGACACCGTTCGCATTATGGAAGTTCGTCCGCTTTCGAAGACTAAGAACTGGCGTGTTATTGAAATCATTGAGCGCGCTAAGTAAATAAAAGATGCTACAGACAGAATCAAGGCTCCGCGTTGCGGACAATACCGGCGCCAAAGAAGTTTTGGTGATTCGCGTACTGGGCGGTACTCGCCGTCGCTACGCTTCGGTGGGTGACACGATCGTGGTTACCGTTAAAGACGCCACCCCTTCAGGCAATGCCAAGAAGGGTACTGTGTCGAAGGCCGTGGTCGTTCGCACCAAGAAAGAAATTCGACGTCCGGATGGTTCATACATCCGATTCGACGACAACGCATGTGTGCTACTCAATGCAACTGGAGAAATGCGCGGTACCCGTGTATTTGGTCCAGTAGCTCGTGAGCTTCGCGACAAGCAGTACATGAAGATTGTTTCACTGGCACCTGAAGTGCTTTAATCGCCTAGTACGATGGCAAAGTTTCACATTAAAACTGGAGACACTGTAGTAGTGATCGCTGGTGCTCACAAGGGAGAGCAGGGCAAAATTGTTCGAATGATTCCCAAGCAGCACCGCGCGATTGTGGAAGGTGTTAATCTGGTCACGAAGCACCTCAAGCCGAGTGCAACCAGCCCACAGGGTGGACTCGAGAAAGTCGAAGCTCCACTTCATGTTTCAAACCTAATGCTGTTGGACAGCAAGGGTGTGGCAACTCGCACGGGTATCCGTACAGAGGCCAATGGAGTAAAAGTTCGCGTAGCGAAAAAAACCGGCGAAGTAATTAAATAATGGAACCGAATTTAAAATCGAAGTACCTCGGTCAGGTCGTTCCGGCCATGATGGAGCAGTTTTCTTACACGAACCAAATGGAGGTTCCGCGTTTGCAAAAGATTGTGTTGAGCCAAGGCCTCGGAGCTGCAGTTTCTGACAAAAAGCTCATTGATTATGCGATCGAAGAGATGTCGACAATTGCGGGTCAAAAAGCCGTGGCTACCAAGTCTAAGAAGGATATTTCAAACTTCAAACTCCGCAAGGGGATGCCAGTTGGAGTTCGTGTAACCCTTCGAGGTGAGCGCATGTACGAATTCCTTGAGCGCCTTTTGGTATCATCACTTCCACGTATCCGCGACTTTCAGGGTTTAAAGGATGGTTTTGATGGCCGTGGTAACTATACGTTCGGAATTACCGAGCAGATCATTTTCCCAGAAATCGAAATTGACAAGGTGAACCGTATTTCAGGTATGGACATCACGTTTGTCACGTCGGCGAACACCGACAAGGAGTGCAAAGCACTTCTTCAAAATTTCGGAATGCCTTTTAAGAAGTAAGTCATGGCAAAAGAATCAATGAAAGCGCGTGAGCGCAAGCGCGAGGCTCTCGTAGCAAAGTATGCTACGAAGCGTGCGGCCCTCAAAGAAGCCGGGGACTATGATGCCCTTCAAAAGCTACCCAAGAACGCATCTCCAGTCCGCCTTCACAATCGTTGCAAACTGACCGGTCGCCCACGTGGATACATGCGTCAGTTTGGTATCTCACGCGTTACGTTCCGCGAGATGGCCCTAAATGGTCTGATCCCAGGAGTAAAGAAGAGTAGCTGGTAACCTCAATAGAAGACAAGAAATGTATACTGATCCCATTGCAGATTTTTTGACTCGCCTTCGCAACGGTGCGAAAGCTGGTCACGCTGTCGTCGAGGTTCCGAGCAGCAAGATGAAGGCAGAAATTGCCCGAATTCTTATGGACCAAGGATTTATTAAGGACTTTAAAGTCGACGAAACGGGTCCTCAGGGAATCCTTAAGGTTGCTTTGAAGTACGATAAGGCGTCAAAGCGTTCGGTAATCCGCGGTATTGACCGTGTTTCTCGCCCAGGCCTTCGCAACTACCAGTCATCAACTGACTTACCTCGTGTAAAGAACGGTTTGGGTATTGCAATCGTCAGTACGTCGCATGGTATGATGACCGATAAAGAAGCCCGCACACAGAATGTAGGCGGTGAAGTAGTTTGTTTCGTTTATTAAATATCGAACATGTCACGAGTTGGTAAATCCCCTATCACAGTCCCCGCAGGCGTTGAGCTTTCAATTGAGGGAAGTGTGGTTACCGTTAAAGGCAAACTTGGAACATTGACTGAGTCAATTAATCCGGAGATTACATTCGAACGCGAAGGTGATGTGCTTACGGTAATTCGTCCTACGGACAATAAGTTGCACCGCGCCCAGCATGGCTTGTACCGTGCCCTGATCAATAATATGATTGTGGGTGTGTCTCAGGGTTTTCAAAAGAAGTTAGAGTTGGTTGGAGTCGGATACCGTGCCTCACACCAAGGTCAGAATCTAGAATTATCCCTTGGCTATTCACATATTTTTGTCCTACAGGTACCAACCGAGGTAAGTCTGAATACGATTTCAGATAAGGGTAAGAATCCAATTGTCGAGTTGGCATCGTACGACAAGCAATTGCTTGGAGCCGTGGCCGCTAAAATCCGAAGCCTCCGCAAACCGGAGCCTTTTAAAGGCAAAGGAGTTCGTTATGTTGGCGAAATCGTTCGCCGGAAAGCTGGTAAATCAGGTGCTAAGAAGTAAGAAATTATGGCAACGAAAAGTTTAAGTCGTCGCGAGCGCATTCACTTGCGTGTTCGTAAAGTGGTAGAGGGAACACCGTCTCGTCCCCGTTTGGCCGTGTTTCGCTCAAGTAAGGAGATTTATGCCCAGATCATTGATGATCAGTCTGGCGTTACTATTTGCTCTTCAGCCTCATTGAAAAAGTCTGAACGCGTAGTCAGCGGTACAAAGCTCGACCAAGCACGTCAAGTGGGTTTGCAGATTGCGGAACTCGCGAAGGCAAAGGGTATAGAGCAGGTCTCGTTTGATCGTGGTGGCTTTTTGTACCATGGACGTGTAAAATCATTGGCCGAAGGAGCTCGCGAGGGAGGCCTGAATTTCTAAGAATGTTATGAAAGAGATTGCATCAAAAAAAGTTAAGCCAAGCGGCTTGGAACTCGTTGACCGCCTTGTTGGCGTGCAGCGCGTAACCAAAACTACCAAAGGTGGCCGTACATTTTCATTCACTGCGATTGTAGTGGTTGGAGACGAGCACGGAATTGGTGGCTATGGCTTGGGTAAGTCCAAAGAAGTTTCTGAGGCGGTAACCAAGGGAATTGAGGACGCCAAGAAGAATTTATACAAATTTCCCGTGATTAAGGGTACCGTCCCTCACGAGCAAGATGGCAAATTTGGAGGCGCTCGAGTATTCCTTCGCCCTGCTTCGAGTGGTACGGGTGTAATTGCGGGTGGTGCTATGCGTGCCGTACTTGAGTGTGTAGGAGTTCACGACGTTCTTGCAAAGAGCAAGGGGTCTTCAAATCCTCACAACCTCGTGAAGGCAACCTTTGAGGCACTCCACCTAATGCGCGACGCACACCAAGTAGCCAAGACACGTGGAATTGCACTGAGTAAAGTTTTCAACGGTTAAATCGTACGACACTATGGCACGCATTAAAGTCACTAAGGTTCGAAGTACAATCGACCGTCCGCCCTACCAAAAGGCAACAATGGAGGCCCTTGGTCTTCGCAAAATGAATCAGTGTGTGGAACACGAGGCTACTCCCCAAATCTTGGGTATGGTGCGCGCCGTGAACCACTTAATCAAAGTTGAAGAAGTTAACGCCTAATTATCATGGCAGCATTGCACGAACTTAAGCCTGCTCCTGGAGCAGTAAAGACCAAGAAGCGCCTCGGGCGTGGAGAAGGTACCGGAAATGGCGGCACCGCCGGAGCTGGCCACAAGGGTCAAAAGGCTCGGACGGGTTACAGTAAGAAAATTGGATTTGAAGGTGGTCAAATGCCCCTTCAGCGTCGCGTACCAAAGTTTGGTTTTAAAAACCCAAACCGTGTGGAGTTCCGTGCAATCAATCTTGATGTACTTGCTCAATTAGCCGAGAACCATAAAATCACCGAGATCGGTCCGTTGGAATTGGTTCAATTCGGATTGGCTGGTAAGAATGATCTTATTAAAGTTTTGGGTCGTGGTGAAGTGACGAGCGCACTCACTGTAACCGTTCACAAGGTGAGTCAATCAGCTGCTGCAGCCATTGCTGCTGCGGGTGGTAGTGTAAACCTCCTTCAAGGAAAGGCTGAGTAATGAAAAAGCTCGTCGAAACCTTTCGGAACATCTGGGCCATCCAAGAGCTTCGTGACAAAATCACGTTGACTTTCGGATTAATCTTGGTGTACCGCTTGGGTTCTAATGTGGTCCTGCCGGGTATCGATCCGACTAGTTTGGATCAACTTCAGAACCAAGCCTCTGAAGGTTTGGTTGGTTTGATCAATGCCTTCTCAGGTGGTGCCTTTGCGAATGCTTCGGTACTCGCGCTCGGAATCATGCCCTACATTTCGGCATCGATTTTCATGCAGCTTGCTGGCTTAGCAATTCCAGCCATAAGTAAAATGCAGAAAGAGGGTGAATCAGGTCGTCGGAAGTTGAACCAAATTACCCGCTACCTCACGATTCTGGTGGTTGCGGCACAAGCACCGGGCTATATTACGAACCTCATGTATCAAGGGGTTGAAATCACGCTACCGACTGGAGCTTTTTGGTTTTCAGCGTGGATCACCCTGATCTCGGGAACCATCTTTGCCATGTGGCTTGGTGAGAAAATTACGGACAAGGGTATCGGAAACGGCATCTCATTGCTCATCATGATCGGTATTATTGCTTCATTCCCACAGTCGTTCCTACAAGAACTCGTGACTCAATTAAGTCCTGCGGGTGGCGGTTGGATTGTGTTCCTGCTCGAGATGGTCGCTTTGTACTTGGTCGTACTCTTTGCGATTGCACTCACTCAAGCAGTTCGTCAGATTCCTTTAGAATACGCGAAACGAGTTGCGGGAGGTAGCTCAAAGTCCTTGGGTAGAAGTTACCTACCAGTACGAGTAAATGCGTCAGGTGTGATGCCAATCATTTTTGCACAGGCACTCATGTTTATCCCCTTAACTGTTGTTCAGTATGCGGGTCTCGAGGGTGGCGGCGCCACATGGATGGTCGACTTATTTGGGGACATCCAAGGATTTTGGTACAACTTCGTGTTTGTGGTGTTGATTCTGGTGTTTACCTATTTCTACACGGCAATTCAAATTAATACGACGCAGATTTCGGATGACTTGATGCGGAATGGCGGTTTCGTCCCTGGAGTGAAACCTGGTGGAGATACTGCTCGTTTTATCGATGATGTTCTTGCTAAAATCACCCTTCCTGGCGCGCTGTTGCTTTCGGCAATAGCAATTCTGCCGGCCGTTCTGATGAATTTCGGGGTGAGTATGACCTGGGCACAGTTCTATGGTGGGACCTCACTCTTAATTATTGTTGGTGTCGTTCTCGATACCCTCATGCAAGTTGAAAGTTATCTATTGAACCGTCACTACGACGGCCTCATGGACGGAGGTCGCATTCGTGGACGTAACGCGGAATCGCTGTAAGCTATGTCAAAGCAAGGAGCGATTACGCAAGATGGTACCATCACCGAGAACCTCTCTAACGCGATGTTTCGTGTGGAGTTGGAGAATGGGCATGTGGTTACCGCTCACATCTCTGGCAAGATGCGCATGCACTACATCAAACTCTTGCCTGGAGATCGTGTGAAGTTGGAGTTATCTCCGTACGACTTGTCGAAAGCACGAATTGTATACCGCTACTAAACCGAACGTTTTTAATCGCAACCGATGAAAGTTAGAGCATCCCTCAAAAAGCGCAGCGTGGACTGTAAAATTGTCCGCCGCAAAGGCCGCTTGTATATTATTAACAAGAAAAATCCGAAGCTCAAGCAGCGTCAGGGCTAATCCAATCCGAACAGAAGAATGGCACGTATTGCAGGAATTGACCTCCCCCGGAACAAGCGCGGTGAAATCGGCTTGACCTATATCTACGGAATAGGGCGTTCAAAGGCCCAAACAATTTTGAACACGGTTGGCGTTGACGTCAACATTAAAGTTCAAGATTGGACTGACGATCAACTTCAGTTAATCCGAGATTACATCACCAGCAACATGAAAGTTGAGGGTGAACTTCGTTCGGAGGTTTCAATGAGTATTAAGCGCCTCATGGACATTGGCTGCCAACGTGGCATCCGACACCGTCTTGGTTTACCGTTGCGCGGTCAGCGCACGAAGAACAACAGCCGCACTCGCAAGGGTAAGCGCAAGACTGTAGCAAACAAGAAGAAGGCAACTAAATAAGCACTAAGCGTTAGAAGCGATGGCAAAACAGAATTCTAAAACCGCGAAAACCACAAAGAAGCGGAAGGTTAAGGTGGAGTCGGTGGGCGAAGCGCACATCAGCACTACGTTCAACAACATCATTATTGCATTGACGAATACTCAGGGACAAGTTATCTCTTGGTCTTCGGCAGGTAAGATGGGGTTCCGTGGGTCTAAGAAAAATACCCCTTATGCAGCTCAAGTAGCTGCAGAGCAAGCTGCTGGTGTAGCTATGGAGGCGGGACTTCGCAAAGTCAAGGTCTATGTAAAAGGTCCAGGAAACGGTCGTGAAAGCGCGATTCGGAGCCTGTCCAATACTGGTATTGAAGTCACAGAAATTGTGGACATCACGCCAATTCCTCACAACGGTTGCCGTCCCCCGAAGCGCCGCCGCGTATAATCATTTAGTAAATAGAAGCAGAAAGATATGGCACGTTACCGAGGTCCTGTTACGAAAATCGCCCGTCGTTTTGGCGAACCCATCTTTGGTCCGGATCGTTCACTGGACAAGCGAAACTACCCTCCGGGGCAGCACGGCTTCCAGCGTAAGCGCGGAAAGAAAAGCGAATACTCCGTTCAGCTTGCTGAGAAGCAAAAGGCAAAGTATACCTACGGAATTTTGGAGCGCCAGTTCCGCATTATGTTCGACCACGCTTCGCGTTCTAAGGGCATTACCGGTGAGGTGTTGCTTCAGCTCTGCGAGCGTCGTTTGGACAATGTGGTCTACCGTCTGGGTATTGCCCCAACGCGTCGTGCGGCGCGTCAGTTGGTGACCCATTGCCACGTTACCGTGAATGGAGAAGTACTCAATATTCCCTCTTACTCGGTTACTTTGAATGATGTGATTGCAATCCGTGAGCGCTCAAAGTCGCTTGAGGTAGTTGCAAACAGCCTAGGTTCTAACCGTTCAGACCAATACCCTTGGATGGAATGGAATTCAGCCACGATGAGCGGTAAAATGCTCAGTGTCCCCACTCGCGATATGATCCCTGAAAACATCAAGGAACAGTTGATTGTCGAACTCTATTCGAAATAAGTTATGCCGATTCTACCTTTTCAAAAACCTGACAAAGCCCACGTCATTTCGACGTCGGAGACCATTGGTCAGTTCGAGTTCCGCCCTTTGGAACCTGGTTTTGGCCTCACGGTCGGTAACGCACTTCGCCGTGTGTTGTTAAATTCTCTTGAGGGCTACGCCTTCACGAGTGTTCGCATCAACGGTGTGGAGCATGAATTCTCAACCATCAAAGGTGTTGTTGAGGACGTTACTGAAATGATCCTCAACCTGAAGCAGGTTCGCTTTAAACGTCAGATTGATGGCGTAGAAGGTGAAACATTAAAAGTTGTTGTTTCTGGTAAAGACGCATTTAAAGCCGGTGATCTTTCTGCTTTTTTGACCAACTTCCAAGTACTCAATCCCGAATTGGTGATTTGCAACATGGATCCATCAATTAAACTTGAAATGGAATTCACAGTTGAGAAGGGTCGTGGATATGTGCCAGCAGAGGAGAATAAAAAGGTCGACGCTGCGATTGGAACCATTTTCATGGATTCGATTTACACTCCGATGAAGAATGTGAGCTACGAAGTTGAGAACTTCCGCGTTGAGCAGAAGACAGACTTCGAAAAGCTCGTGCTTAACATTGAAAGTGATGGCTCAATTGCGCCGGTTGATGCGTTGACTGAAGCTGCGCACATTTTGATTCAACACTTCATGCTCTTCACTGACGAGCGCATGATTACTGAGGTTGAAGTTGCAGTCGAGTCTGAGGCCTACGATGAGGAGGTTTTAGAAATGCGTAAGCTGTTGATGCGCCCCCTCACTGAGCTTGAACTGAGTGTTCGCGCACTTAACTGCCTCAAAGCAGCCGAGGTGGAGCTCGTATCTGACTTGGTGTCGTACACCAAGGCTGATTTGATGAAGTTCCGCAATTTTGGCAAAAAGTCGCTCACTGAGCTCGAAGATCTTGTGGTTCGCCTAGGTCTGACGTTCGGAATGGATGTAACCAAGTACAAACTCGATAAAGAATAAGACATGCGTCACGGCAAGAAATTTAATCACTTAGGACGTACGGCTTCGCACCGCAAGGCGATGCTGAGCAATATGGCGGCCTCGCTGATCACGCACAAGCGTATCAATACGACGTTGGCAAAGGCTAAGGAACTTAAGAAGTACGTTGAGCCATTGGTTACACGCTCAAAGACCGATAGTACACACAATCGCCGTATGGTGTTTTCGTACCTTCAGAGTAAGGACGCTGTCACCGAGTTGTTCCGCGAGGTTGCTGTCAAAGTTGGAGATCGGCCAGGTGGTTACACCCGTATCATTAAGACAGGTACCCGTTTGGGTGACAACGCTGAGATGGCAATGATTGAGTTAGTTGATTTTAACGAAATCTACACGAACGCCAAGAAGGAAGCTAAGAAGTCAACTCGTCGTGGTCGTTCAAAGGTTGCTGCTCCTGCTGCAACCCCAGCGAATGAGGTGTCAACTGAGACTCCGGAAATAGTTGAAAACAACGAAACGAACGAAGCGGAATAAACCGTGTTTGGCTCGTACTTTGCAAAGGATAAGGTGTCCCCTTATCCTTTTTTTGTGCCCAATTCTTAAGTATTGATAATGAGTTCAAAAGCCTTTGTACTTCTCGCAGACGGCACCTTGTTTGAGGGCGCCTCTGTCGGAATTGACGGAACGTCAGTGGGGGAGATTTGCTTTAACACCGGGATGACCGGATATCAAGAGATTTTCACGGATCCAAGTTACAAGGGCCAGATAATGGTTACGGCGACTGCTCATATTGGTAACTATGGTGTAGAATCTGAAGAAAGCGAGTCATTTGACGTTCAGATCTCGGGACTAGTTTGTAAGAGTTTCAGCGAATTAGCTTCGCGGGTGCGAGGGAACCACAAGAGTTTAAAAGAATTCATGAACGATTCTGTGGTAATTGCGGATGTCGATACCCGTGCACTCGTGCAGCACATCCGTGATTTCGGAGCACAAAACGCGGTGATAACCACCGAGTTGTCCTTAGAAGCTGCGCAGCAGCGCCTCCTGGATGCCCCGAACATGGAAGGTCTGGAGTTGTGTTCGCACGTGAGCACATCTGAGCCCTATACAGTTGGTGATCGCAATGCGGAGTTTCACGTTGCAGCTCTTGACCTTGGGGTGAAGCGCAATATTCTTCGGAACTTGGTTCGCGTTGGCTGTCGAGTTACGGTATATCCGTACAATACTCCGTTTGATGTCCTCTCCGCGGACGCGCCTGATGGATTCTTCTTGTCGAACGGTCCAGGCGATCCCGCGGCGAGTCCTCAGGTGATCGAGACGGTGCGTGAAATCTTGGATTCAGGCAAACCCACATTCGGAATTTGCTTGGGGCACCAAATGATTGCGTTGGCCTCGGGATTGAGCACCTATAAAATGCATAATGGTCACCGCGGAATTAACCACCCCGTGAAGAATCTTGCGACGGGAAAAGGTGAAATCACTTCGCAGAACCACGGTTTTGCGGTTGCGATGCAGGATGTTGAGTCGGCGCCGAATGTCACCCTGACTCATGTTCACCTCAACGATGGAACGGTTGCCGGAATTCGGCGCACAGATGTTCCCGTATTTAGCGTGCAGTACCACCCAGAGGCTTCTCCGGGTCCGCACGATGCCCAATACCTCTTTGATGAATTCGTCGCCTTAATGAGCGCTAAAATCCCAGCTTAACCATGCCTACAGTTACTTCAGTTTACGCACGTCAGATACTTGATTCACGCGGAAACCCCACGGTCGAAGCCGATGTGGTTACCGATTCGGGCCATTTTGGCCGGGCCGCAGTACCTTCTGGAGCCTCGACGGGCGCCCACGAAGCGGTGGAGCTTCGCGATGGAGATTCCGCCGTCTACCTCGGTAAAGGAGTGCTCAAGGCGGTAGATCATGTCAACAACGAGCTTGCCCAAGCCGTAGTTGGCCTTGAGGTTACCGACCAAGCCGAATTAGACATGGCCATGCTCGATGCCGATGGAACGCCCAACAAAGCGCGCCTTGGTGCCAACGCGATTTTGGCGGTATCGCTTGCTGCCGCGCGTGCTGCAGCACAGGCGAGCGGCCTTCCGCTCTTTCAGTACGTAGGGGGAGTGACGGCGCGTACGCTGCCGGTTCCGATGATGAACATTTTGAACGGAGGTGCGCACGCAGACAACGCCATCGATTTTCAAGAATTCATGGTCATGCCTGTGGGTGCCACGAGCTTTAGTCAGGGTCTACAAATGGGTACCGAAGTTTTTCACCACCTCAAGTCGGTGCTGAAGGCGAAGGGCTACAGCACGAATGTGGGCGATGAGGGCGGATTTGCGCCGAATATTCGCTCGAATGAGGAGGCCATTGAGACCGTCCTTGAAGCAATCACGAAAGCCGGATTTACCGCAGGTAAGGACTTGTACATCGCCATGGATGCCGCGATGACCGAACTCTACGACGAGAAGACCGGTTTGTACACGTTTAAGAAGTCGGGCGGAGCCACGATGACCACCGACGAGGTGGTGTCGTACTGGACTAATTGGGTGAACCAATACCCCATCCTTTCGATTGAAGATGGCCTTGCTGAAGACGACTGGAATGGTTGGTCGAAGTTGAATTCCGCCATCGGAAACCGCGTTCAAATCGTAGGTGATGACCTATTTGTGACCAATGTAGATCGCGTGACCAAGGGTATTGAGCTCAATTCGGCGAATTCGGTACTCGTCAAGGTGAACCAAATCGGAACGCTTACTGAAACTATTGCCACGGTGCAAAAGGCGCAGCGCAACGGAATGACGTGCATCATGTCGCACCGTTCCGGAGAAACTGAGGATTCGACGATTGCGGATTTGGCTGTAGCGTTGAATACCGGTCAGATTAAGACCGGTTCCGCATCGCGTTCAGACCGAATGGCGAAGTATAACCAGCTCCTTCGCATTGAAGAGATGCTCGGATCAACAGCAATTTACCCGGGAGCAAATTTGAAATAAGCTATGAACGAAATTATCTACACCAACGACCGAATTAAAGACCGTTTCGCGTCTAAGATTGGCCCTGCGCAAGCCGAGGTAAAGGCTTTTGTCGCAGAACACGGAGATAAATCACTAGGAGAAATCACGGTGGCTCAAATTTATCAGGGCATGCGCGGTATGAATGCGTTGATATGCGAAACATCAAAACTTGACCCCGAAGAAGGCATTCGCTTCAGAGGCTATAGTATTCCGGAGCTTCAAAGTCTTTTGCCAAAGTACCCGGGTGGTCAGGAGCCCCTGCCTGAGGCACTTTTTCATTTGATCCTGATGAATGAAATGCCGAACGACGATGACGTGCGCAGACTTAGCAACAGCTGGGCTCGTCGGGCGATTGTTCCGCTTCACGTTTTTAAGGCTATTGATGCACTACCTCGGCGGGCGCACCCAATGACCCAGTTTGTAGTTGGGATTATGGCACTTCGCACCGAGTCAGAGTTTAGCAAGGCCTATGCGCGCGGGATCAGCAAGTCCGAGTACTGGGAGTACACGTATGAAGATGCGATGAATCTGATTGCGCGCCTTCCGCGTGTTGCGGCCTACATCTACCGACGTACGTACAAAAGGGGCGAACACATTGAGCCAGATCCCAAGTTGGATTGGGCCGGAAACTTTGCCCACATGCTGGGGTACGACAACGAAGAGTTCCGTGAATTGATGCGTTTGTACATGACGATTCACTCGGACCACGAAGGTGGAAACGTTTCGGCGCATGCTGTGCATTTGGTCGGTTCTGCGTTGAGTGATGCCTACCAAAGCTTCGCTGCGGGCATGAATGGTTTGGCTGGTCCTTTGCACGGACTTGCCAACCAAGAGGTAATCAAGTGGACGTTTGAAATGCTCGAAGATTTGGGTACGCAAGAGCCGAGTAAGGAGCAAATTGCGAAGTATGTTCACGATACCATGGCCGCGGGAAAGGTGGTTCCGGGATTCGGGCACGCCGTGCTTCGCAAGACTGACCCCCGCTACATGGCCCAGCGTGAGTTTGCCCAGAAGCACATGCCAGAAGACCCCTTGTTCAAGGTTATTTCAAATATTTTTGAAGTAGTGCCCGGTATTCTTGAGTCTACTGGAAAGGTTAAGAATCCATTCCCCAATGTCGATGCGCACAGCGGTCAATTGCTGATGCACTACGGTATGGTGGAGTACGACTTTTACACTGTTCTTTTCGGAGTTTCGCGTGCGCTTGGGGTGCTTACGAATTTGATTTGGGATCGGGCGTTGGCAATGCCGCTTGAGCGACCGGGTTCAACGACGACCGACTTACTTAAAAAGAAGTTCAACGCCTAAGTGCGCAGAGCGAAAGAAGCCCTGGCCAACGCCCGGGCTTTTTTTATGGACTTGTACCTGTGAGGTTTGATTTTTTGTACCTTTGCAGTCCTATTTTGGTACGCGTTGCGAAAGGACGCCAAATTGGGAATCAATACTTAACGTCTCTCGGCGCTGCGCTTTAGTCCTTTCCGTGCGCCAGATACAAGACCCCAAGCTCATGTCTGAAGAGCTCAACCCCGAATTGGAGGGCCAAATCCAAGAACAAGCCGCTGCAGAAGTGGAGGCTTCCCCCGAAGTTACCGAAGTAGAATCTACGCCTGAAGTTGAGGCTTTAGAAGATTCTGCAACCCCGACTGAATTAGAGGCCAATGACGAGTCTGTCGAAGAATACGACCTCGAGTTGGTTTTGGAAGACGAAGAAGAAGAGAGTTCATTTGATTGGACCGCATACGAGTCTGGCCTTGGCGCTCGTGGTGAGGAGCACAAAAATATGGAGGGCCTATATGAGGCAACTCTAGTTACTTCCGTAGAGCATCAAGTAGTTAGCGGTGTAGTCGTACAAATGACAGATCGCGATGTGATCATCGATATCTCGTCAAAGTCAGAGGGTGTAGTATCCTTGAATGAGTTCCGCTACAATCCAGACCTCAAAGTTGGGGACCTTGTTGAAGTGCTCGTTGACAAGCAAGAAGATAAGTTGGGTCAACTCGTTCTTTCGCACCGTAAAGCCCGTTCGATTAAGGCATGGGACCGTGTGAATGAAGCTTTTGAAGCTGAGGAAATTGTTCAAGGTTACGTGAAGGCACGCACCAAAGGCGGTATGATTGTCGATGTATTTGGTCTCGAGGCGTTCTTGCCGGGATCTCAAATCGACGTGAAGCCAATTCGCGACTACGATATCTATGTCGATAAGACCATGGAATTCAAAATTGTCAAGATCAACCACGAGTTTAAGAATGTGGTGGTATCGCACAAGGCCCTTATTGAGGCCGATCTCGAAGAACAGAAGCGCAATATCATTGGCCAACTCGAAAAGGGTCAAGTCCTCGAGGGGGTGGTCAAGAACATCACGAGCTACGGGGTATTCATCGATCTTGGCGGTGTGGACGGACTCGTACACATCACAGACCTTTCATGGAGCCGTATCAACCACCCGTCAGAGGTGGTCGAGCTCGATCAGAAGCTCAATGTAGTTATTTTGGACTTTGATGAAGCCAAGACGCGTATTCAATTGGGTCTTAAGCAGCTCTCTGCTCATCCGTGGGAGGCACTCGACCAAAATATTGCAGCAGGCGATACGATTAAAGGAAAAGTTGTGGTTCTCGCAGACTACGGTGCGTTCATTGAAGTTGCACCAGGTGTAGAGGGATTAGTTCACGTTTCTGAAATGAGTTGGGGATCGCACCTGCGTTCCGCACAAGATTTCTTCAAAGTTGGAGACGTAGTTCAAGCCTCAGTACTCTCAGTAGACCGCGAAGAGCGTAAAATGTCACTGGGCATCAAGCAATTGACACCAGACCCTTGGTCAAGCATCACGGCAAAGTACCCTGTAGGTTCACAGCATACTGGAAAGGTTCGCAACTTCACCAATTTTGGGGTGTTCCTCGAGCTTGAAGAGGGTATTGACGGACTTATTCACATTAGTGATTTGTCTTGGCTGAAAAAAGTAAAGCACCCAAGCGAGTTTACTTCGGTTGGTGCAGAGCTTGAGGTTAAAGTTTTGGATATTGATGTTGATAACCGTCGCCTTAGCCTTGGTCACAAGCAAGTGAATGACAACCCATGGGATAGCCTTGAAGATTTGTTCTCAGTGGGCAGCAGCCATACAGGTTCTGTAAAATCTGCAGCAGATAAAGGTTTTAATGTGTGGTTCGCAAACCAAGAAATTGAAGCCTACTGTCCACCACGTCATGCAACTAAAGAGGACAACTCAAGCATTGCAGTAGGTGAGGAGATAGAATTCCGCGTAATTGAATTCAATCGTGATTCACGTCGCATTCTTGTTTCGCATACTCAAACGTTTAAGGGCGGAAGCGCGGATGACGTTGATGAAGGTGGAAAAGGTAAGCGCGGAGGTAAAGGATCTGGTGGTAAGACGTCCGTTCAGTCGATCAATGCACAGGTTGAGAAGTCGACCCTTGGTGACCTCGATAGCCTAGCTCGCCTCAAAGAAGAAATGGAAGGCAAGGAGTAATCCCACGCCTCATTCATTGATACGGGCCGCCCACATGGGCGGCCTTTTTTGTTTCTTTGCAGGATGACGGTTAGTGTTCTTGTGGATTGGTTAGAACAGCGCGCACCACTGCGCTTACAGGAATCCTATGATAATTCAGGTCTTTTAGTCGGTGACCCTAATGCGGTCATCACCGGGGTACTGTGCTGTCTTGATGTCGATGAGGAGGTATTGCTTGAGGCGGTCGTGCGGGGATGCAATGTGGTGCTGAGCCACCACCCGATTATTTTTAAAGGATTGAAGCGCCTTACGGGTAAAACGGTATCTGAACGGACGGTTGCCTTTGCGGTACGCCACGATATCGCGTTGTATGCCGGACACACGAATTGGGATAGTATTGCGGGCGGAGTGAGTTTTTCTCTTTCGCGGCGTTTAGGGCTTGAAAACACCAAGGTTATGATGCCGCGTACCGGTGAATTGCTGCAGTTAGTGGTGTATGTTCCGAACGAATTTGCTCCAATTGTTGCCGAAGCGGCCTTTACAGCAGGTGCGGGACATCTCGGCAACTACGATGAGTGCCATTTTGCCTCGGTCGGAACTGGGACCTTTCGTCCACTAGAAGGTGCAATGCCATTTGTGGGTACGCGCGGGACTCGCGAAGTTGCGCACGAGCAGAGATTGGAGTTCGTGGTTCCGGTGGCTTTGAAAAATCGGGTCCAAGAGGCGGTGTGGAGGGTCCATCCGTATGAAGAGGTGGCACATTCATGGATTTCATTAGATAATTCGTGGTCAGATTTGGGTTATGGTGCAGTGGGTGACCTTCGAGAACCAGTTCGGTTGGGCGATTTTATTGCACACGTTGCCCGTCAACTAGGGTCAGACGCAGTGCGCTACAGTAGGGCGGATCTTGACCGAGTGGTGAAGAGAGTTTCGGTCTGTGGCGGATCTGGAGCGGAATTTATTCAAGCAGCCGCTGCTACCGGGGCAGACGTCTACGTTACTGGGGATGCGAAGTACCACGGCTTTCAGGATACTCCCGGCGGAATTGTACTCGTCGATGTAGGGCATGGTGAAAGTGAGCTGCCATTTATTGAAGATTGGGCCGAGGCTATTCGCTTAGAATTCGTTACTTTTGCAGTCCTAATTTCGGAGACAAATAACCGTCCCGTACGTACATACCTAAACCATGGCTAAAAAGTCACCTTCATCAAACGTCGCTTCGCCTTCAGTCGAAGAAAAACTTCGAGCCCTGTATAGTCTTCAGATTGTAGACCGTCGAATCGATGAGATTCGCAGTCTCCGCGGAGAA
>DMDX01000174.1:18595-27839 GCA_003451355.1 Cryomorphaceae bacterium | reverse complement strand
GGAAGCGCTCCCCGTCCAGGTAAAGCGGGCGACCCCAAGAGCAAAACTCCCGTACTTGATAATTTTGGACGCGACTTGACCAAGTTGGCCATCGAAGACAAACTCGACCCCGTGGTGGGTCGCGAAAAAGAGATTGAACGCGTAAGTCAAGTACTGAGCCGCCGTAAAAAAAACAATCCACTCCTGATTGGTGAGCCCGGCGTCGGTAAATCCGCAATCGCCGAGGGCCTCGCGCTCAAAATCGTACAGAAGCAAGTGAGCCGCGTGCTCTTTGGCAAGCGCGTCGTGACCCTAGACCTGGCCAGCCTCGTAGCCGGAACCAAGTACCGTGGCCAGTTCGAAGAGCGCATGAAGGCGCTCATGAACGAGCTCGAGAAAAACGACGACATCATATTGTTCATCGACGAAATCCACACCATTGTGGGTGCGGGCGGAGCCACGGGCTCACTCGACGCGAGCAACATGTTCAAGCCAGCTCTGGCGCGCGGTGAGATTCAGTGCATCGGAGCGACGACCCTCGACGAATACCGTCAGTATATCGAAAAGGATGGCGCCCTTGAGCGCCGCTTTCAAAAAGTTATCGTCGATCCCCCTACCCCTGCTGAAACGCTTCAGATTCTGGAGAACTTAAAATCTAAGTACGAAGAGCACCACAACGTTTCGTACACTGATGAAGCCCTGGCAGCATGTGTATCACTCACGGTTCGCTACGTGCCTGATCGCTTCCTGCCCGACAAGGCGATTGACGCACTCGACGAAGCCGGAAGCCGCGTGCACTTAGGGTCTATTTCGGTCCCGGAAGGCGTTCGCGAGCTCGAGGAGCAACTCGAAGCCGTGCGAAAGCAGAAGATGGAAGTCGTAAAAAAGCAACGCTACGAAGAGGCGGCCAAGCTTCGCGACGACGAAAAAAATATTGAGAACAAACTAGCACTTGTTCAGTCTGAATGGGATGAGGAGGTTCGCAAGAATCGCGCACCCGTAACTGAGGACGATATCGCGCAAGTAGTTTCGATGATGACCGGAATTCCGGTGCGAAAAGTGTCTAAAGATGAACTTGTTAAGCTTGCTGCCATGGAGCAAGACATTAAGAACAAGATCATTGGACAAGATGATGCGGTTCGCAAGGTGGTTCGCGCTATTCAGCGCAACCGTGCAGGCCTCAAAGATCCCAATAAACCAGTCGGATCATTTATTTTCCTCGGACCAACGGGTGTCGGAAAAACCCAACTTGCGAAAGAGATCGCAATCCAGCTCTTCGACTCTGCCGACGCACTGATTCGTATCGACATGTCTGAGTACATGGAAAAGTTTGCGATTTCGCGGCTCGTGGGAGCGCCTCCGGGATACGTCGGCTACGAAGAGGGCGGTCAGCTGACTGAAAAAGTTCGCCGTAAACCCTATTCGGTAGTACTCCTTGATGAAATTGAAAAGGCTCATCCTGATGTGTACAATCTCTTGCTTCAGGCACTGGACGACGGCCACATGACCGACAGCCTCGGGCGCAAAGTGGATTTCAAGAACTCGCTCATTATCATGACGTCGAACATCGGTTCGCGCCAGCTAAAGGATTTTGGAACTGGCGTGGGCTTCGGTACCAAAACGCGTCAAGACAGTTCAGAAAACCTTGCGAACGGGGTGATTGAATCTGCACTAAAGAAAGCATTCGCTCCGGAATTCCTCAACCGAATTGATGATGTAATTGTCTTTGAACCGCTTGAACGCGACGATATTTCAAAAATTGTACACATCGAACTGCGCAGCTTGCTTCAGCGAATGGAGGCACTTGAGTACCATGTGCACATTGAGGACAGTGCCGTAGCATTTTTAGCTGACAAAGGCTTTGATCCGAAATTTGGAGCGCGTCCGCTGCAACGGGCTATTCAGCGTTACGTTGAGGACCCCTTGGCCGAAGAAATTGTGAAGGGAACTTTTCATCCCGGAGATACCGTAGTGTTCTCGGGCACCGAAGGAGCTGAGCTTCTGAGTTTGGCGATTACGTCAGCCCAGCTATCTGTATCTGACGCCGCAGAGCCATCTGCAAAAGAGCAACCGGCCGAAGGAAACGAACCTAGCGCTTAGAGACTGATGAGCCCGGGGATTCCCCGGGCTTGTTCGTAGCGTTCTATTACGGCATCTACGCTCATCATCAGCTCTTTAGCTGTGAATGATACATAGTTTCCTTTTGAGGATGGACGAAGCGAAAGTTCCGCTACCTCGGGATCGAAGAGCCGCTGCAGGCGGGCAATGGCCTCATTGTCTGCCGGACAAATGAATTTAAACATGTACAGTGCGGGCCAGGTGTAGTTTTGCTCCAGTAGTTCCCGAAATTTGACTTCTTCCATGACTCAAAGTAACACCGCAACCCGCCGCATCGTGCTCACTGGCGCCCCATCTACCGGAAAAACTTCGGTAGTCGCGTTCCTCCAGGAGCTTGGGTACCCGGTGCTGCACGAAATTTCGCGGGACATCATCACTCAAGAGGGCACAAAACTCGGCGGAGACGATCCATGGCGCAACCTTTTGGCCTTTTCAGAAGTCATTTGGAAGCTCCGCGCAGCCCAGCACGCCGAGGCGTCGCGAACCGAGGGTGATGTGTTTTTTGACCGCAGCCTGCTTGACACACTCAGCTACCTACAGGCGGGCGACAAAGAGGTACCTACATGGATGGACCCCACGCCCTACCCCTACCACTACAAAGTGTTCATCTTTCCGCCCTGGGAGGCCATTTACCGCACTGACGGCGAGCGCTGGGAACCCTTTGAAACGGCAGTCCAAGTCCACGAATCACTTGTCTCAACGTACTCCGCGTTGGGCTACGAACTCATTGAGGTTCCACGGGCATCCGTGGAACAGCGCGTAGAATTTATACTTCATGTCCTCGGGCGCAAGTGATCGCCTGCAGCAGGTACTGCAAGCTGTTTGGGGCTATCCCGACTTTCGGCCGCTGCAGCGACCGATTGCGGAATCGGTAGTTTCGGGCCACGACACGGTCGCGCTACTCCCCACGGGGGGTGGTAAGTCGCTGTGCTTTCAGGTTCCGGGACTTGCCTTGGGCGGAACCACCATCGTGATCTCACCCCTTATTTCACTGATGTCGGACCAAGTGGCCCAGCTGGTACAGCGCGGAATCGACGCCCGTTCGCTCGCCGGTGACCTCAAAAATTCGGATTGGATGGACCTGCAGCGCCGTCCGCCCCAGTTCGCCTATGTTTCGCCTGAACGCGCCCGTTCGCGGAACTTTACCGCCATCATCGAGCACTGGGACGTCCGCCTGCTCGCCATTGATGAGGCCCACTGTGTGAGCCAATGGGGCCATGACTTCAGGCCACAGTATACCCAGCTGAAGGAACTGCGCGAGTCGCTGAGCCAGGTTCCGTGCATCGCGCTGACGGCCTCCGCCACTCCAGACGTACTCGCGGACGTCATTCAGCTTCTAGGGCTTCGCGAGCCGCAGGTGTTTCAGGCATCGTTTGCGCGCCCCAACCTCATTTGGTCGGTACGCGAAGTCGCCGACATCGCCACGGCCTGCGCCGCCTCGATTCGGCCCTACGACGGACGGCAAATTGTCTACGTCCGGAGCCGCGTTGCGGCTACCCGCTGGGCCCAGCACCTTTCAGACCGCGGAATTCCGGCAGCTCCCTACCACGCGGGTATGCTGGGTTCCGACCGCGAACGCCTTCAAACGGCCTGGAGCAGCGGCAGCGTGCGCACGATGGTCGCGACGACCGCATTCGGAATGGGAATTGACCAACCTGACGTGCGTCAAGTCCTGCACACCGAACTCCCTGAGAGCCCCGAAGCACTCTACCAAGAAATTGGTCGGGGCGGACGAGATGGCCAGGACGCCGAGGCACTTGTACTGCTCGAACCCAAGGCGCTCGCTGCGTTCACCCGAAAGATGGAACGCTCCATGCCTCCGTTCGCCACGTGGATTCAGCACTACCACGAACTAGCGAGCAAGGCGCAAATAGCTTTTGGGGATGGCCCGGGCGTCCGAGTTCGCCCCCAAAGTCCTGCGCACGAACTCGTGCTTCGCATCATGGCGCGCAAGGGCCTCGTCGAGGTGATTGAAGAGTCCGAAGCCCAGTTTCGCGTGCAGCTTCGCTACGGAGGCAGCGAGCTCGTCGACATCGCCGAAGCAAACCCCGCCTATTCGGACCTACTCTACACCCTAGCCCGCCGCTACCCCGGGATTGTGCACCACTCAGAACGCATCGAACTCAGCGCGCTCGCGGGAATTGGCGGCTGGACGTTGGCCCAAGTTCGTCAATTGCTAAACCGTGCCGCGGAACTCGAACTGATTAGCCTTGAGGGCGGCGGCAACGGAACCACGTACCGCTGGGCTCACCCTCGGTTTCCGCAAGGGTCGAGCCCCATTTCTAAGGCCGACTGGGACGTAGACCGCAACCGAATTTTGGGGCGGTCCCGCGCCGTGGCCGCAATGCTCGACCCCAACGCGGTCGAATGCCGTTTTACCCAAATGCTCGCTTACTTTGGAGAGGTTGGTACCGAGGACTGCGGACGCTGCGATGTGTGCCGGTCCAAGCGTGAGCCCTCTGAGCTGGCCTATGCCCTGCTCACTGCACTGCATGGATCTGAATCGCAGCGACTGAGTATTCGCGATGCTGCAGAGCGCACGGGGCTTCCCCGTTCAGAGGCAGCACGCTTTTTAGGCCGCGGATCCGATTTGGGCTGGTGGACCCTCGACGAGTCCGGTTGGGTCACGCTTTAGTTGCGACCTTTGCGCCATGCTACGAACTGTTTTCTTTGGTACCCCCGATTTTGCCGCAACGAGTCTTCAGGCGCTAATACATGCTCCCGAGATCAATGTGGTGGCGGTTGTATCGGCCCCTGACCGACCAAGTGGCCGCGGACAGCAGCTGAAGTCGAGTCCCGTAGCCCTGCTAGCACGCAAGCATTCAATAACCCTTCTGCAGCCAGAGAAACTGCGCGATCCTGAATTTCTGACGGAACTCGCCGCTTTCAACGCCGATATTTTTACGGTGGTTGCCTTTCGCATGCTTCCCGAGGTGGTGTGGAACATGCCTCCCTACGGTTCGCTCAACATTCACGGCTCGCTCCTTCCCGACCTTCGCGGTGCCG
The DNA here is from genome assembly GCA_003451355.1 of Cryomorphaceae bacterium. Classification (GTDB taxonomy): domain Bacteria; phylum Bacteroidota; class Bacteroidia; order Flavobacteriales; family Schleiferiaceae; genus TMED14. The sequence goes on along the minus strand of DMDX01000174.1, from coordinate 22,736 downwards.
CTCCCATCCAGTGGAGTTTGGCCTACGGCGATTCTGAAACCGGAGTCACCGCATTCTCGCTCAATCACGCGATCGATGAGGGCCCCGTACTTCGTCAGGTTCGAATTTCGGTCGGAACCAACGAAACCTTTGGCGAACTCTACGCGCGAATGGCTTCGGAAGGCGCGCAGCTTGCGGCACATGTTCTAGTGCAGCGGGTGTACCACGACCTTCGCCCTTTACCCCAAGAGGAGGGTCTTGCGCACCGCGCAGCGCCCAAATTGACGCCGGAATTCACTCATTTAGAGCATTTAGTACGTCTTTGGGATGTGCACAACCGCATCAAAGCCTGCGATCCCATCCCTGGAGCCAGTTTGCCAACCCCCGAATCACCTACGGAGCGCTGGAAGCTCTTTGGGAGCGAATGGCCCGAGTCTGTTGCTCTCTCTTCTTCCAAGGCAACTCATTATATTATTGATAATCAAGGTATTAAAATTATTTCGGCGGATGCTCACGTGATCGTCCACGAAGTTCAGTGGCCGGGTAAGCGGCGAATGAGCGCTACAGATTTCGTGCGCGGAAGTCGATTAAGGGGCCGATTTACACTTAGTGGTCAAAAAAATGAATAAATCCTTGTGCGTATTGGGATTCCGACTATATTTGGGAAAACCAAACGTTTAATCACTCTTAAAAACATCAAGCATGAACAAGGCAGAACTCATCGACGCCATCGCTGCTGACGCAGGTATCTCTAAGGCACAAGCTAAAGTTGCCCTAGACTCCGTAACCAACAACATCGGTGGTGCATTAGCCAAAGGTGGCAAAGTATCACTCGTAGGTTTCGGTACCTTCAGTGTATCAGAGCGCGGTGCTCGTGAGGGCCGCAACCCACAAACTGGCGCGACCATCAAAATCGCTGCTAAGAAGGTTGCTAAGTTCAAGGCTGGCGCTGAGCTGGCTGGCAAACTCTAATGCCCAAAATCACCTAAACGCGAAAGCCGCCCCTCGGGCGGCTTTTTTTATGCGTTCTCGTGTCGGTTCAGCGAGCGAGTGCGTACATGGATTCAATGATTTCAACCACCTTCAGTCCCTCCAGGGCATTGGTGGTTATAGGTTTGGTTCCGCCCAGTACGTCACGCACGTTTTCGTACACATACATGTGGTTGGCGGCTGAACCCTTGTAGGGGCCGTAGTCATTGGGCGGATTGCTAGGAGCCAATTCAGGCATGCGGTAGCCCTCAATGTGGCAATGCACGACTTCATTCATGTACTGGCCGGCGACTTTAATGCTCCCCTTTGATCCGATGATGGTCATCGAGCTTTCGAGGTTGGCGTCCCACACGCTGGTGCTGTAGTTCAGCGAACCGAGTGCGGCTCCGTGCTGCGGAAGTGCGAAGTGAACAAGCCCCGTGTCTTCAAATTCAATGCTGTGGCCGTGGTTGTAGTTGCGAAGGAGCGCCGACAATGGCTTGACGTCACCAAAAACCCAATACAGGATGTCGATGAAGTGACTGAACTGAGTAAACAAGGTTCCTCCGTCCAAATCTTTGGTGCCGTGCCAGCCGCCGGGGTGGTAGTAGCGGTCGTCGCGGTTCCAGAAGCAGTCGACGTGAACCTGAAAAATGTCTCCCAGCAGGCCTTGATCCACCACGGACTTCAACCATTCCGAAGGGGGCGAATAGCGGTTTTGCATGACACCAAACACATAACGTCCGCGCTGAAGGGCGGCGTGCAGTACCTGTTCGGCGTCGGACTTGTGCAGTGCCATGGGTTTTTCGACAATCACGTGGGCTCCCGACTCAATACCTTGAAGTGCATGCGCTGCGTGCAAGCCGTTGGGACTTGCAACGGCCAGTACATCCACCTGATGGTCCGCTAAAAGCGCTTCAAGCGAGTGGTAGTGCGGAATCCCCGCAGGCAGTCCGAGTTCCTCTGCATTGCGAACGTCGCACGTGGCAACAAGTTCTGCACGGTCGAGGTTGCGGATCATTTCGATGTGGCGCTGGCCAATGCGGCCGCAGCCGACCACGGCAAATTTGGATAAACTCATGGTTGAAGGCGTTGTGCGGCCCAGATTTGGTCGGGCTGGCGCGTAAACTGAATGCGGTCGTGAAGGCGGCTGGCCCTTCCCTGCCAGAATTCGATGCGTTCGGCGCGAATGGCGTACCCGCCCCAGTGTTCGGGGCGCGGAATAGAATCGGGATGCTGGTCTTGGATGGCCTTCCACTGGGCTTCCATGGCTTCGCGCGACGCAATGGGCTGCGACTGCTGCGATGCAGCTGCGCCCCACTGGCTTCCGAGTGGGCGGCTTGTAAAGTAGGCCGAGCTCTCTTCGGCCGAAATTTTGTGCACAGAACCGAGCACGCGAATCTGGCGCTCAAGACTGGGCCAAAAAAACAGCGCATGTGCGCGAGGGTGGGCTTCGAGGTCCTTGCCTTTTTTGGACGCGTAGTTCGAGTAAAAAATGAGATCTCCCTCTCTAAATTCCTTGAGAAGCACAGTCCGTGCATCAGGATCTCCGTTGGCAGCCACGGTGCTCAACGCAAATGCGGTGGCGTCTTCAGCGCCCGTAGCCCGAAACTCGTCCATCCACGCTTGAAACTGAACAAATGGATCCGCATTCATCCATCGATCGTCAAGGCTGCCCTTGACGTATTCTTTGCGGTCGTCGTGTAGTGCCATTATTGCGCTAAATTAGTTCGCATGCAGGCCGAAACCGGATCTTTTTTAATGGCCCACCCTCTTCTTGAGGATGGAACCTTCAGTCGCTCACTCGTACTGATGACCCAAGTCGGGTCTGATTCGTGTGTAGGTCTGATTGTCAACAAGTTAAGTGAATACACCTTAGATCAAGCCCTTCGTGGAGACTGGCCCGAGTGGCCACTCTATCTGGGTGGCCCGGTGAGTACCGATTCGCTGTACTACCTCCACCGTCGGCCGGACCTTATTCCGAATTCAGAACTAGTGCTTCCCGGAATCTACTTCGGCGGTGATTTTGACGCACTTCGCGAGGCAATTGACTCAGAGTGGCTTCAGCCCGATGACATCACATTCATGGCGGGCTATTCGGGATGGGCAGAAGGCCAGCTGGCGTCCGAACTCGACGAAGGGAGTTGGGTTGTCGCCAACGGCGTCGTACAGTCGGACTGGTGGCAGGCTAACGACGCGTACCGGAGGCTCGCTCAAGGTTGGCCCGACGATTTAAAGCTTTGGTTTAATTCGCCCGAGATCCCCTACTGGAATTGAGCTTTTTGAGCTCGATCAATAACCAGTTTCTGCATCGCCTCAGCGCGCACTGAACCGTATTCCGTTTTGCGGAACTTCTGAACAGAAGCGACCCCGTGTACGGCATTGGTCAGCCAAACCTCTTCTGCAGACTGCAGTGCAAAGGGACTAAAGACCTCTTCTCGAATGTCGAGCCCGAGCTGTGGCGCGAGTCCAAGAACCACCTCGCGCATGACGCCCCTCAAGGCACCTGAACTCAATGGCGGAGTAATTAGTTCTGAGCCTTGCACCAGCATCACATTTGATTTCGACGCCTCGAGCACTTGATTCTCATGGTTGAGAATGAGCACTTCGTCCACGTGCTGTTCGCGTGCAAAACCAGCGGCAAGTACATAAAGCACGGCGCTGCTTGTCTTCACATTCGAGAGGATTCCCGCGCTCTTTCGGTGATCCTGAAAAAGGCCTAATTCGGGCCGAAGTACGGGAACGGGGTACAGCGTGCCGTCAATTGGGACGGCTATCACCTCCCACTCGACCGACGCACGCGTTTCGGGAGCGTAACCTAATGCCCCACTGCGCCACACGCTGAGGCGCAAACGGTAGTCGCGGGTAGCGTCAAGCTCAGCGGTTTTTAGGTCGGCAAGCCATCCATCTGGATTCCAGTGAGAAGGTATGGGCATGCGCAGAATGCGCATACCAGCCAACAGTCTGAAGTAGTGCTCTTCGGGGTTCAGGACGCGGCCACCTGAAACGCGCATCGTTTCAAACAGGCCGTCGCCGTAGGCTTGCGCCCTATTCATCGTTAGGCTTTTACTCCGAAGAGCTCTGCCATACGGGGACCGATGTGGGCAGGTGAATCCACCACTTCAACGCCGCACTCGCGAAGAATCGCTTTTTTGGCTTGGGCAGTGTCGTCGTCTCCACCTACGATAGCGCC
>DMDX01000174.1:3330-18331 GCA_003451355.1 Cryomorphaceae bacterium | reverse complement strand
ACGATGCCTTCGGTCTCGGGGTCGTTCATTAACAGCTCAACAGCCTCGCGGGTTGTCGTGCCGATGATGGGGTCACCGCCAATGCCAATCGCCGTGGTTACACCAAGACCAGCCTTCACCAGTTGGTCGGCGGCTTCGTAGGTCAGGGTTCCGGATTTAGAAACAATACCAATCTTGCCCTTCTTGAACACAAACCCGGGCATGATACCCACTTTGGCCTCGTCGGCGGTAATCACGCCGGGGCAATTGGGGCCAATCAAGCGAACTCCGCGCTCTTTAACGTAGGCCTTGGCCTTCATCATGTCCGCAACCGGAATGCCCTCGGTGATGCACACGATGACTTGGATTCCGGCGTCCGCAGCTTCCATGATTCCGTCGGCGGCAAATGCGGGCGGAACAAAAATGATCGAAACGTCTGCACCCGTAGCCGTAACTGCATCGCTCACGGTATTGAATACGGGGCGGTCGAGGTGGGTTTGGCCACCTTTGCCTGGCGTAATTCCGCCCACCACGTTCGTGCCGTAGGCGATCATTTGCTCGGCATGGAAGCCTCCCTCTTTACCAGTGAAACCTTGGACGATAATTTTGGATGATTTGTTGACCAGAACGCTCATGATGGTTTCAAGGATTAGCGGTTAATTGCGCGGCAAAAGTACGACGCGAAGCCGGGTTTAGCGGACGATATTCATCTCTTGAATGAGTCGATCAGCCCCTGCGTAACGGTCAACGACCCATAGAACGTAGCGAATGTCCACCATGATGTTGCGGCAGCGCTGGGGCGTGAAGTAGAAGTCGCTCATGGTCCCCTCCCACACACGATCAAAATTGAGACCGATCAGTTCGCCACGGGCGTTGAATGCGGGGCTTCCGGAATTTCCGCCAGAGGTTTGGTTTGCGGCCAAAAAGCACACGGGAAGCTCACCATTACTCAGCGTATAGGGTCCGTAGTCCTTGGCCTCGAGCTTCGCGCGGTAGGCTTCTGGCAGGTCGAACTCGTAGTCGCTAGGGCGGTACTTGGCCAGCACACCGTCGGCGGTCGTGTGGGTCGTGTAGCGCATGCCGTCGGCAGGCGAAAAGCCTCCAGCGCGACCGTAGGCCACGCGGAGCGTGGAGTTGGCATCGGCAGCAATCTGCTTTTTGGTGGACGCGGCGTAGTCAAGCTGCACGGCCATCCAGTCCTTCATGCCCGATTGGTACTCGGTCTCTGCGGTCGAGAGTTCGCCCATTAAGGCAGCGTACTCCTCGCGCAGGTTGGCGCTGAGCCCCAAGGCGGGGTGCACCTTGGCCGCGGCATCAAAGGCCTCCCACGATGCGCCGTCGGCGGGTAAGGCCGGAACCGAGCCAGCCACATTTGGATCCGTGAACGACATCAGATCGGACTCCGCATGCCCCACTTCGGAATTGGCGTTCCATGCGGCGATCAACCGCTGGGCGGCACGTCGGTCGAGCTCTGGGTTCCAATCTTTGTAAAGCTCGCGCAAGGCTGCCCGAGGTTTGTCAAGGTTGCCACCTTGCTCAAGGGCCTTCACGTAAGCTGATGCCAGTCTGCTCCATGTTGCGAGTTCCCAGCGCGGAATCAACTCTTGGTAGTAGAGAGCGGTCCACCGGGACAGCATCAACGCCTCGTTTTGCTCACCAAAACGGGCTACCACAGCGCGGCCTTCGGGTGAAAAGGAAGCGACGCGAGCCTCGCGAGCGGCAAGCGTGTCGACGCCTGAAACCTCAGCCATCCCCTCGATTTGTCCAATCCACTTCTTCCATCCGTTGGCGACACTCGCGTACTTCGACGCGTACTGGATTTTGACCATTGGGTCGACGCGCATTGCGGAATCCCACGTGCGAAGCACTTCGTGGCGCATCGCCACACGGGTCGGAAGCATGAACTTCAACTGCTGCTGCACCTCAGAGACGGGCATGTAGCTGTCGGTGCGCCCCGGGAATCCGTAAATCAACGTGAAGTCGCCCTCTTCGACCCCGCGAAGGCTGATGGCCAACGGCTTGGCTACATTCATCGGAACATTGCTTGAGCTGTATTCTGCCGGACTTCCGTCGGGCGCCGTGTAGACGCGAAACAGTGAAAAATCACCCGTATGTCGCGGCCATACCCAGTTGTCGGTGTCGGATCCGTACTTGCCCACTGCACTTGGTGGCGCACCCACAAGGCGCACGTCGGGGTAGCGTCGGGCGCTCGTGAGCACGTAGCGGTTTCCGGCAAAAATGGGCTTTACGCTGTGAATCCACGATGCATCGGGTTTGGGCTGGGCCGCAGCAACGGCCTTCATTGCCTCACCCCGCTCTTGCCCCTTGGCGATGAGTGACTGAACCGCAAGCGTAACATCTTCAGTCCGAAGGACAAAATCCACAAAGAGCCCGGGGTTGGGCTTCTCATCGGCGTAGGACTTAGCCCAGAATCCGTGCTCGAGCAGGTTGTCTTCGATGCTTGAATGCGACTGGATCGCGTCGTACCCGCAGTGGTGGTTGGTGAGCACCAAGCCCTTTGACGAAATCACCTCACCGGTACAGAATCCGCCAAAGTGCACCACCGATTCGTTGAGACCACCGCCCTCAGGACTGTAGATCGCCATAGGCTTCATCTTCATCCCAACGGCCTTCATGTCGGCCTTGCGTCCCGCTACTTCGTGCGGAAACCACATTCCTTGCGCCCACACTGAGGTGGATCCGAGGGCAGACACCCAAAGGGCCGCCAAGAGCGTTTTCTTCATAAACTCGAAGATACGGAGGCCCCAAAAGAAAAAACCCGCCTGTGGGGCGGGTTCCGAATGAAGTTATTCACGAAAATCAGGTCAAGAGACCGCCGTCAACTTGAAGTACCTGGCCGCTGATGTACGACGAAAGGTCGCAGGCCAAAAAGACGCAGGCGTTGGCCACATCTTCGGGCTGGCCACCGCGCTTCAACGGAATTGCGTCGCGCCACGACTGGACCACTTTTTCGTCAAGGACGCCGGTCATCTCTGTTTCAATAAAGCCTGGAGCGATGGCGTTGCAGCGTACCCCGCGCGATCCGAGCTCGAGTGCCACCGACTTGGTAAATCCGATGATTCCTGCCTTTGACGCCGCGTAGTTAGACTGGCCGGCGTTGCCTTTGATTCCGACAATGCTCGAAATGTTGATAATGCTGCCGGAGCGCTGCTTAAGGAAGTAGCGCTGCACGTGCTTGGTCGTGTTAAAGACCGACTTGAGGTTGGTTGAGATCACTTGGTCAAAATCCTCTTCGCTCATGCGCAAAAGGAGCGTATCGCGGGTGATTCCGGCGTTGTTCACCACCACGTCAATGTGGCCAAAACGGGCCACTACGTCTTCGATGAGCTTTTCAGCCTGTTCTCCGCTCGAGGCGTCGCTGCGGAATCCAGCGGCCTCGCCGTACTGGCTGAGTTCCGCTTCAAGCGCTTGGCCGCGCTCGACGCTGCTCAAGTACGTAAAAGCAACTTTAGCGCCCTCTTGCGCAAAGCGCTCGGCGATGGCCTTACCAATTCCTTTGGATGCGCCCGTGATGAGGGCGACTTTACCGTCAAGTAGTCCCATGTGTGTCTAGTTTGGGGCCCAAGGTACGTTCGGCGAGCCACGCTGCACAAAGTCCCACGGCCCAACCTGCTATGACGTCTTCGGTCCAGTGAAAGTGCAGCGCCAGACGGCTAAGGCCGACGGCGATTCCGAGCACGAGGTACAGCCAACGCCACGAGGGCTTTCTGTAGGACAAATAGAGCGCAAAAAAGGCTCCGACTGAGCTGTGACCCGACGGAAACGATTTGTACAGCGCCGGATCGAGCAGCTGCGACAACCGCACACCCTGAACCGCCGCGTAGGGACGCATCGCGTCCGGCCAAACAAAGTTTTTGCCAATTTGAGGGATCAAGGCCGCTGCCGCAAAACCGAACACAAACACGGTCCACTCGGCACGATTACTTCCGCGCAGGGCAAGCCAGAGTAGAATAACGAGGGCAAAGCCACCATCACCAAGGGCCGTAACCCCGTGCATAAGTTCAAACCAAGGGAATTGGTCAAGAGACCGCTGAAATTCGTGGCTGCCCAGCGACCACGTCCACGCAGCAAGCGCAACCGATGCCACTGCAAAAAGAACAAGCGCTGCGCGCGTGCTTATGACCCGATGGTCCGCAGCAGGGTGTGAATTTGGCTCTGCCATAATGACTTCATTTCAGATTCCTCGTCGGGCTCCACGTAGTCGGTCACAGTAAGCAGTCCATCCCCGGTTAAATCATCAATATCTATGCGGAATTCAAACGAGAAGCGGTTGTCGCTGTCGTCATGCTCCCACTTGTACTGTATGAAGAAGTTGGTCTTCTTACGGACCACCGTTGCCACCTCTTCGGTTTCGCCCCAAAAGAAGCGGTAGGTGTCGCCGCGCGAATTCACGTCGTCGCAGAACCACTCTGACAATCCGCTCGGGGTGCTTAAAAAAGAATACAGCATCGCTGCAGAGCAACGCACTGGAAACTCGATAACTAGCGGAACGCGATCAGACATGTCAGAATTCATGGGTTGGAGCTGCAATATAACCTCTCGGCCGAATTGTGCAAGACACCAAAGTGAAACTATCCATCTAAATGAGTTTGAAATCATTGATAGTGATTACTTGATTAAAAACGGATGCACAGGCCAGTGACACAATCCCAATTTTATTGGTGAGGTAGCGTCCTGTTAATTGGTGAATGAAATTGTGCATTGTAATTCTTTGCCCTACTTTTGCCGCCCTATACGGCGAGGTAGCTCAGATGGTTAGAGCGCAGGATTCATAACCCTGAGGTCGGGGGTTCAATTCCCCCTCTCGCTACTAGGAAAAGCCAGTCAATTGACTGGCTTTTTTCATTTCAGGCCTACTTGAAGCGTGCTTTAAAGGAGACCGGGAATGGAAAAAGACGAGGCGAAGCCGGGGGCTTTTCCTTGGGCTTCTACCGTTTCGTGATCCAAACTTGCTCAAAGGACGCGCCACTACGTACTTCGATGACATAGTTTCCGGAAGGCACATCGGACAGATCTACATGTTGCACTCCTCGGGCTTCTGGAATCTCTCGTATGCACTGACCGAAAACATTGATGAGGCGAATGCTAAACGGTTTCTCACCCCCATCGACCCACAGATCATCGGCCGCTGGCGAAGGAAAAACTTTAAAGGGCGATGGCAACTCAGCCTCTTCCGCAGAAATGACATTGACACTCGCATGGCTCCAGTTTCCGCCCACAAATGTCCAGCTGTAGGTGAATACTCCTGGAATAACCTCTGTCGCCTGCCAAAAAACGGTGTCTTCAATCTCGCAAACCAAGCCCAACGATGGGTTGAACAAGAGGGAATGAACCGACATAGAATCCGTGATGGGCACGCTATGATTGAAGCCTACATTCCCATCACCCACTATGGAATCATGGAAGATGAGATTGCCTTGAAAGTCCTTGACGGTCCACTCTAGGGTGTTATTCGTATCTGGCTGATAGAGGTAAGGCCCTGGATGGTAGAGGGACAAATAGGTTTGTTGAGATCCCACATTGACAGTGAGGCCGGACCAAGAACAATCTTGAGCTTGGGCCCCAAATGCAAATAGGATGAATAAACCCCAGGTGGTAATCAAATATTTTCTCATTCTAACCCATTGATTTTACGTAGGGTGAAGGTACAGTTTTATTCATCCAGCCAAACTTTTTCATAGCTGCCATCGCTGTACCATTGGATGTAGATCCCGGAGGGGATTTGGGCCGGATTAACCAAGCGACCATAAAGGTCCACGGTATGCAACAATTGGCGACTCAGAGAAACGACAGATTCGGGCAAACCAATGGTTTGATAAAACAAACGATTCAGATAGATGCGCTTTTCGAGGACTTCAAGCCCCTCGACCACTTCTACGAACTTTTCCTTGTTTTCGCCTAACATCCGTGTAAAACTCTTGACACCCATGGCGTCTTTTACAAAGCGCACGAAGGTCATGTAGGACTCTATGGCCTGCTTATTACGTTCCAATTCTTCATCCTGTCGCGATAGATATTTAGTCACAGTTGGGTGCTCGGCCCCATTCTCGAATTGATTAACAAACTTTGAAATCGGTGTTTTTCGCCATTCAGAAAGCGTTGCTCTCGGAATTTTTCGAATGTCACTTTTTGAAAAGTGTTTTAGCTCCTCACCGCAACAAACTGCAAATTTGAGCTCTAATGGATACTTTGAATTACCGTGCATCATATTTAGAATTTAAGGTTCAAATTCAAACATGAAGGCCCGCTACCGAAAGGCAAAATGTTCGGCATTTACCGAACACACGTTTGGAATCACGTGTAATTCCAACACATATGAGGTTCATTCAATACCTAACAATTAGTAAAAACCAAGTGTTCGGTAAATAATAAACCAATAAAAAATTGCACATAAAATCGTTAAGCCCTATGTTTATAAGGCTTTGAGAGAAGGACTAAAAACTCATGACAACGGTAAAATACAAAATCTCCGAGGGTTCGATTCCCCCTCTCTCCAGGGCTTGCATCCAAGTAACGCACCCCCTTCAGGAAACATGGGCCGCTCCGCGGCCCACTAATTCCCCCTAAAATTCACGATGGTTCATGGAACCCAATTGACTACCGCTTCTTCGAGCCTGGCTTTAGAGGCTTCATGTGCTTCAGCGCCTTTTTCATCTTCAGCTTCTGACCTCCCCCATAGTTGGTGGTCTTATTGTTCTTGGCCTTTTTCTCGTGAAAGGCAGCGTCGGGTCGGTCTTCGTCAGACATGCAAATGTGGATTGTCTCGTGCCCGAAAGATAGTTCCGCCCCACCCATTCGTGCTCACTATCCACCGCAACAAAGCAAACTATCGCAACGAATCGGTCTTCACCAAAAGAACCACACTCCTAGGTTGAACCGAATCGATCCGCACCACATTAGCGTGCGGCCGCTCATTCGCCAAATCCACTTCCCAACGGTACAAGCGCATCGCGTACGCGGCCAGCTCGTGGTTCAACCTCAATTCCGGAACCACATTGAACGCCGACCTGGGCGCAAAGGCACCCTCAAACGTTTGGAGCGACGCCCTAAGTTCTGCATCCCGCTCCACGCGCCGCCACGGCAATGAACTCAAGCCCACCAGCGCGAACACTCCAAGTGCCCATGCGAACCTTGGACTGCGCACCAGCTTGGCTCCGCCCCATAAATTACCCAGGCCGAGGGCCACAAAGGGTAACGAAGTAATCACGTAAAAATCACGCTGCTCGTGCGTCACCATCAACGGAATCGACGCGCTCAACCCCAACGCAAGCAACGCCAGAACCCTGCGGTCAAGCGCAGCTCGCAGCGAACCAAAGCGAATCCACGCCACCGCCAGCGAAGCACCAAGCAGCACCGCCCACTGCCCGAGGATCGGCCCCAGCAACCACAGCCGATCCGCGGTAGTCACTGCGCGCGCTTGGGTAAAGGTCCGGACCAATCGGTTCCCCGCGTTGCGCTCAATCGCCTCGCGGGCATCGTTCCACAGCCAAAGTCCGACGGCCGCCAAACCGAGCGTCAGCAGAACTACCCCAAACCTGCGGGCCGCCGCTCCACGGGGAAGCAACCCCAGCCCGCCAAGCAACGGAAGCCATACCAACGGAAACAGTCCCTGCGGCCCCTTAAACAATGCTGCGGCCACCGTGAGCAATCCGCCCAGCCACACCCAGCGCGAATGCGACATCGCGACCACCGCCCAAACCGCGAACGGAGCCATCCACATTTCTTGCACGTGGTTGCCCATGCCCCAGCCCACCAGGGGAGCCGAGCTCCACACCGCCACCATCCAAATCGCTGAATCTCGGCCGCGTTTAGGCCACCACGTTAGCTGAAGCACACAAAGACCCGCCGCAGTCGCGATCCAAGCCACGGCCATAAACAGGCGTTCGGTCCACAGACTTCCGCCCAAAACGCGAAAAAACAGCGACTCCATGCCCGTGAACATCGGCAACTGCTCTGAATACGGAACCGGGGACGACGGCTGGTAGACCGGAGCCCAAAAGCTGCCCAAACCATCGGCAAGATTCTGTGCGACGGCCGCATAAATCTGGCCGTCCATGAACATGCCCTCTTGAAGCCAGTACGGAGCCACCAACCACAGCAGCACCGCGCACATCGCAAGTAGCGCCAACCTCATCGTCTGCGCGGAGGTCGTTCACCGCGGTAGCCTGGTCCCGGCTGGTGAAAATCCTTCGGTCGAGGACCCTCTACCCGAGCAGTTGGGTCGCCGTCGCTGTATTTGACTGCTTCGAGCAGCTGTGCCACTTCAGCATCCGTCAATTCACGCCAAGCACCCGTCGGCAATCCTTTGTCGGTGAGGTGCATGATGCGCTTGCGCTCCAAAATCGCCACTTCGTGCCCAACGTACTCGGCCATTCGGCGAATTTGGCGGTTCAAGCCCTGAATTAAGATGATTTTGTACGCACGCGGACTAATCCGCTCAATCGTGCACGGAAGTGTTCGGGTTCCGAGCATCGGAACCCCGCGGGCCATCACGTCAAGCTCCGCATCAGTGATCGGACGGCGCACCTGAACCCAATACTCTTTGGCGTGCGCGTTGCCTGCTCTTAAAATTTTGTTGACGGAATCCCCATCGTTCGTCAGCAGCAGTAGTCCCCGCGAATCCTTATCCAAGCGACCCACTGTAAAAATCCGCTCGGGGTAGCGCACATAGTCCACCACGTTGCCGCGAATGCTCTGGTCGGTCGTTGAGGTCACCCCCTCGGGCTTATTGAGCAGCAGGTACACGGAGCGAGGCTTGGAACTCGCAACCAGCTTTTGCCCGTACACCTCTACTTCGTCACCGTCCCGAACCATGTCTCCAAGAACCGCAACCCGACCGTTGATTCGCGCGGCGCCCGCCTCAATGGCGCGATCCGCCTCACGGCGGCTGCAGAGCCCATGGCTGCTGATGTACTTGTTGAGGCGTGTTCCGGATTCCATGCTGCTGCGAAAGTACTTCGGTATGCAAGCAAAAGAAAGCGCCCGACCCTTCGGCCCGGCGCTACCTTAACTCAGAACTAGATTTATTGGATGGTGATACGCTGCGCCGATGCACCCGAAGCAGCAGGTGACAACGGCTTAGTCTGTGTGGTCATTGGCGTAAAGCTTGGCGTCTTCTTGCGCACGATGTTGAATCCAACTGAGGTTCCGATGCGCCAAGAGTCTCCGCGGCCAGGCGTCACGACAAACAAATTGACCGGGAAGTTCATTTTGCCGGACTTAAACGTCTTTCCGAATCCGAGTACCAAGCCAGTTGATACGGCGAGGTCTCCGCGCGAATCCAGGCGAGTGATCACGTCTTTTCCCGCTGGGTCGTAACCCTGCGTACTGCGGATAATGAAGTCCTCACCTTGCATATAGCCCTCCGCCGTCACGGTCGTGGTAAAGTTGGGGCCCACCGCGAATTCCCAACCCGTGCGGCTGTTGCGCATGCCCATCAGTACGTTGGCGCTTGGGATGACACGTCCGTACTCCAATCCGGCAATCAACGGGATGAACTCAAACAATGCCTGAAAGTCGCCACTGTTGACAAAAACCTGCTCGAACTGGTAGCCAAACGAGGTGAGCGCGGGCAAGCTGTACCCAAATCCGCCCGTTTTAGGATCGGCCATAAGAATTTTGGTGCTCGACCCTACCACAGCAGTGATGCCCAAGCGCGGTCCGTTGTTGTTGATGACCGCCGTCTCAGGGTTGTTCAGCGCACTTTCGTACTCTTCACTAATAGTCAACTTCTTAATAAGATTTTCGTCGTTTGCCACGGCAAGCAGGTCCTTGACGGCCACTTCCATCATGGTTAGGTTTTGCTGCGGAATATTCAAGTAGATTCGACTAGCGGATTCCGTAAAACTGCCCTTAGCTACATCGTACAGGCGCACCGTTACGGCAACACGGTCGCCGAGTAAATCGTACGAACCGGTAAGCAAGAAGTCGCACTTCAAACGCTTGCCAATGTCTCCAAGGCAAATTTTGGAGTAGCAGCCCTTGAGGTCCACTTGGTCTCGCTTTGAAATGTACTCGATGTCGTACTTGTCGACGATTTCAAACTTATTGATACGAATCAACTCGATCGTTGCTTTATCGATGAGCTGCTGGGCATCTACGGGGTAGTTCCGGACGTCGAAATCCAGCACCGCGAGTGTTTTTTTGGGTTCAGACTGTGCATTGGCAGTACCGCCCAAAGCGAATGCAGTGCAAAGAAGTAATGATAGGATAGGATTTTGCATGATCAAATTTATTGATTTTTACAAAGCACTTATATTAATTCTGATTGGCATTCGCAGTTTCTGCTCCCTAAATATCGATTTTTGGCACATTCTGCCAATACCACCTTCAAGATATCCGTGAATTTTAGCGGCATGTACCTACAACCCATGCCGGAAGCCGGCGGATCCGAGATCAGTGCCAAATTTCAACGGTCTAAGCAGCTCGGAATGCCACTAGTCATGCGCAAGTTCGCCAAGGATTGGCCAGCTAGTCAGTGGTCGTGGGACGACCTTTGCAGTGCAGTTGGGACCCGAACAACTGGAATTCGCGGCAATGCATTTGCGCACGGACAATCCACCACTTTTTTCCCTAAGCCCATTGCCCAAAAACCAATAGCCGACTACTTCAGACAGCTCGAGCGCAATGAAACGTCTGAAGAGCGCCTTTTCGCGTTTAACCTAAAGGCGAACGCCCCGAATCTTGAACACCGTAATACGCATCGGTTCAAGCAACTCGGGGTGCGCGTGGTCAACCTACCCGCCTACTTCTTTGGTGCCCCAGGTAGCGAAACTCGAATTCACTACGATTTTGACTGGGTCGATTTGCTGCTCAGCCATTTTAAAGGCCAAAAACGGATTTGGCTCTTTGACCAGCGGCAAAATGAGCACCTTTACCAGATTCCTGGCACGGTGCATTCCGCCATTGATTTTAGCCGACTCTCGGAGCTGCGCGAGTCCTATCCAAACATTGATCGCCTCGAAGGATACGAAGTGGTTCTCGAGCCAGGCGACACGCTGTACATACCAAAAGGCTACTGGCACCACATCACCTACGTCACCGGAAGTTTCTCGATAACCTACCGAATCTGGCCGCAAAACCTCAACGAGTGGCTGAAAACGGCCTACTCCTGGTCCGTTGGTGGGATCGATATTTTACTCAACAAGCTTCCTGGGATTGCCTCGTGGCAGGCTCAACGCCGAGCAAAGGCATTTGAAGCGAAGTACGGACGCCCCCTTTAAAGACTGCCGAACACCTTGCGAAGCAATTCGGTCGTACGCTGCACGGGGTCCTGCCGAATCCGATCTTCTTGAAGGGCAATCTCACGAAAAAGGGCGTCGTAGGTCTTCTGGTTGACGTACGTCACGAGGTCCGTCTGAATGTCTTCAGTGCGTCCGAGTAAACGCTTGTTTTGGTTGATGGCTTTAGCTACAGGCTCCCAGTACTTCGCGATCTCTACCTCATCCAATGCGCTTTGCACCGCAGGGCGAAAGGCGGCCTGAAGGGGTTGTTCGGTTTCACTGCGCAGGTAGCGGGTGGCGGAGCCTTGTCCACCTTTAAGGATGCCCATCGCGTCGCGCACCGACATTCCTACCACCGCATCGCGAAAAATGGGAAAGGACTTGGCGGCTGCGCGCTCTGCGCCTTCGTTGAGCTTGGTCTTGAGCTGCTCCAGCTGGGGTTTGAGGGCCGCGCGAAGCACCGGGTTCGCGTTAATCTTGGCTTCGAGGTCGGCAACTTCGGGGGGCAGTGCCAACCTATAGATTTCAGATTGGGCAAATCCCCCGGCTGCGCCGAGTACGGACGACCCCTTTTGGACCCCCGCCACTAAGGCCTCCTTGAGGCCATTGGATACTTCAGTCTCTGTGAGGGCCGTCGTCGCTTTGGGCAGCAAGGCCGCTGCGGCCTTGGGTACGTTCAACGGCAGTTTAACCTGGGCTTGGCACGACAGGGCCAAGATGGCCGCAGAAAGGCTTAGGATACGCATACTGAACCGCATGCAAAGCCTGTGCCTATTCCCACACGAACAGCGGACGGTGGGCCATCATCGCCTTGACCTTCTCGCCTACGCGGTGCTGTACACCCGTGTCTTCGGGGTTGCGGAGCACTTCGTCAATGAGGTCCACCACTGCTTCCATATCGGATTCCTTGAGGCCGCGCGTGGTGAGCGCGGGGGTTCCAAACCGGATTCCGCTGGTGATAAACGGCGATTTGTCGTCAAACGGAACCATGTTCTTGTTCGCCGTAATGTGGGCTGCAACAAGGGCATTTTCAGCCTGCTTTCCGGTCACGTTTTTGTTGCGAAGGTCGACGAGCATGAGGTGGTTGTCGGTTCCGCCGCTGACGATGTCGTAACCGCGGGCCATCATGGCCTTGGCCATCGCCTGGGCGTTTTGGCGCACCTGAACGATGTAGTTAAAGTAGTTGTCGGTGAGCGCCTCGCCGTAAGCCACGGCCTTGCCTGCAATGACGTGCTCGAGCGGACCGCCTTGGATTCCAGGGAACACCGCCATGTCGAGGACGTGCGACATCATACGGATTTCGCCTTTGGGTGTGGTCAGACCCCAAGGATTCTCAAAGTCCTGGCCCATCATAATCATGCCTCCGCGGGGGCCGCGCAAGGTCTTGTGGGTAGTAGTCGTTACAAAGTGGCAGTGCGGCATCGGGTCGTTCAAGAGTCCGCGCGCAACCAATCCAGACGGGTGGCTGATGTCCGCGAGCAAAAGAGCACCCACCTCGTCCGCGATGCTGCGGAACTCGGCGTAGTCGATGTCGCGGCTGTAGGCGCTGGCTCCGCAAATAATCATTTTGGGCTTCTCGCGGTGGGCGATTTCGCGAATATTGGCGTAGTTCAGTTGGCCGGTCTCGCGCTCGAGGCCGTAGAACGTGGCGCGGTAGGTTTGGCCGCTGAAGTTCACGGGGGAACCGTGCGTCAGGTGGCCGCCGTGGCTGAGGTCAAACCCGAGAATAGTGTCGCCCGGCTTGAGGCACGCGAGGTAGACGGCAGCATTGGCCTGCGATCCGCTGTGCGGCTGAACGTTGACGTATTCGGCATCAAAAAGTTCGCCGGCGCGGTTGCGTGCGAGGTCCTCAACCAGGTCGACAATCTGGCATCCGCCGTAGTAGCGCTTGCCCGGGTAGCCCTCGGCGTACTTGTTGGTGAGCACCGATCCGACGGCCTCCATGACGGCCGGAGAAGTGAAATTTTCAGATGCAATTAGTTCAATGCCTTCGATTTGGCGTTGATGTTCGGCAGTGATGAGGTCAAAGAGGGCGGAATCGCGGTTCATAGCATGTAACTTGGCGTAAAAATACGGCCATGGCAAGCTTTATTCCGGTTTCGGATCAATCAGATTTCAGCTTTTTCAACCTTCCGTGGGGTGCAGTGCGCTGGACCGACGACAGCGTGCACCTTGCTACCCGCATCGGGGACACGGTGGTGAGCTTTAAAAAGCTGCGCGCTGCTGGATTTTTGGCATCGTTTCCAGAGCTTGAGAACGAAACATTTAACGCGTTTATCGACCGCGGAACCGCCGCCTGGTCGGCGGTTCGTGCCGAGGTTTCGGGCCTATATGCCGAAGGTTCCGCATGGGAAGCCAACGCGAAGCGAGGCACCTGCGAGCAACCCGCCGCAGCCGTTGAGGCCTTGCTGCCCGTGCACATTGGCGACTACACCGATTTTTATGCATCGCGCCAGCATGCGACGAATGTGGGAATGATGTTCCGCGACCCCGAGAATGCGCTGCTGCCCAACTGGTTGCACCTGCCCGTAGGCTACCACGGCCGCGCCTCGACCGTGGCGGTGAGCGGAACCGACGTCGTGCGCCCCAACGGACAGCGCAAAGGCCCCAACGACCCAGCACCCGTGTTTGGTCCGTCGGTCAAGATGGATTTTGAGCTCGAAGTGGGAATCATTCTCAAGGGTGGCCCTCGGGACGCTTCCTGGATTCCCGTCGACACGGCTGAAGACCACATTTTTGGACTCGTGCTGTTCAACGACTGGTCGGCCAGGGACCTTCAGCAGTGGGAATATGTTCCGCTCGGGCCGTTTTTGGCAAAGAATTTTGCGTCGACGATGAGTCCGTGGATTGTTCCGTACGAAGCCCTTCTAAGCAGTCGCTGTGCAGGTGAGGACCAGAGTAACCCCGCCCCCCTGCCCTACCTGCAGCAAAACCGTGCGGGTTCGCACTGGGACCTCGAGCTCGAGGTGGCTATTGTCTGCGCCGACGGCAGCGAAACCGTGATTTCACAGTCCAATGCGAAGTACCTCTACTGGAGTTTTGCGCAGCAGATCGCGCACCACACGATCAATGGCTGCATCATTCAAAGCGGCGATTTAATGGCCTCAGGAACGATTAGCGGCAACGAGCCTGGTTCGTACGGGTCCATGCTCGAGCTTACGTGGAACGGGTCCAAGCCCATCACCCTGGCCAACGGGGGCAAGCGCGCCTTTCTCGAGGACGGCGACTCGCTCATCTTGAGGGGGTGGTCTACGGGCAAAACCCGAATAGGTTTTGGCGAGTGCCGCGCCACACTGTTGCCTTCAAAGCCATGGAGCAAGTAGACTACGCCAAAGTCGTTCGGAGTCAGTACCGAGCGCTTGTAAAGTCTGCAACCGAGCGCGGTGCGGACAAAGAGGACCTTGCGCTTATCAAAAAGGCGTACAAGGTTGCCGAAGATGCCCATAAAGATGTACGCCGCAAGTCCGGAGAGCCCTACATCACCCACCCACTGGCCGTTGCACAAATTGTTTCTCAAGAGATTGGCTTAGGTGCTCAGTCCATCGCCGCGGCCTTGATGCACGATGTAATCGAAGATTCCGAATACACGCGCGCCGACCTCGACCGAATGTTTGGCTCCAACGTCGCCTACATCGTCGAAGGTCTGACGAAGATTCAGGGCATTTTTGACATGCAAACCTCAATGCAAAGCGAGAATTTTCGCAAGCTGTTGGTGAGCATTAGCGACGATGTTCGGGTGGTCCTGATCAAGATGGCGGACCGCCTTCACAACATGCGCA
>DMDX01000174.1:514-3233 GCA_003451355.1 Cryomorphaceae bacterium | reverse complement strand
ACCGCCTTCACAACATGCGCACGCTTGATTCCATGGCGCATGCAAAGCAGTTAAAGATTGCATCTGAGACCATGTACATCTTCGCTCCCCTCGCCCACCGAATGGGGCTGTACGCATTCAAGCAAGAGTTTGAGGATTTAAGCTTAAAATACTTAGAACCAGATGTTTATGATGAGCTCGAAGAGAAACTTGTTCAGGCCGAAGAGAACGACGGAGCCTACCTAGAGCGATTTGGTCACGGGCTCGAAGACCTCTTAATTTCAGAAGGTTTCACCCTTTCGCTTAAGCGACGAAACAAGGGCGTGTTTAGCATCCGCAGAAAGATGCAAAACCAAAATGTTCCGTTTGAAGAGGTGTACGACAAGTACGCCGTGCGCATCATTTTGGATTCGTCGCCCAAACGCGAAAAATCAGACATCTGGCGGGTGTATTCGCTAATTACCTCCATCTACAGGCCCAATCCGAGGCGTTTGCGCGACTGGGTAACGACTCCGAAGGCCAACGGCTACGAATCGCTGCACATCACCGTGATGGGCCCAGAGGGCCACTGGATTGAGATTCAAATCCGTTCGAAGCGAATGGACGACGAGGCCGAACGAGGTTATGCCGCCCATTGGAGGTATAAAGAAGACGGTTCGGGCAGCGCCGCGCTCGATTCGTGGATTGAGCGGATTCGCGATGTGGTCGAGGGGCATAGCGAAAACGCGGTTGAGTTTGTCGACCAGTTCAAGCTACAGTTGTTTTCAGACGAGATTTTTGTCTTTACTCCACAGGGCAAGATGGTGACGCTCCCTAAGCGGTCGAGCCCATTGGATTTTGCATTTGAAATCCACACCGACCTGGGAATGAAGACGTTGGGCGCCAAAGTGAATGGGCAGCTAGTCGCCTTAAGCCACCAGCTTCAAAACGGAGACCAGGTTCAGATCATTAGTTCAGACACTCAGATTCCACAAGAGTCCTGGATGGACTGGGTGTCTTCGCCCAAGGCGAAGTCCAAGCTGCGTTCGTTTTTTCGTGACCGTGCGCGGATCCAAGAGTCCGAGGGCAAAGAACGCCTAGAGCGCATGCTCAAGCGTGCAAACATTGAGCTCAATCAGTCCACAACCCAGCGAATGCTGAACTTTTATGCGGTCCGTAACCCCAAGGAGCTATTTTTAAAGTTTGGCAAGGGGGAGCTTGACAGCGAACGATTAAGGGACTTTTTGCGCGAGGACAGCGGCGGGTTTTACCAGTACATCCTTAGAAGGTTTCGCCCGAAATCCAAAGAGGGTGCCGTTAAGGACGTGCCGAGTTCTTCAAACATTGTTCTTTTTGGCCCCGACGAGGTCGTGCTCGAACACCGCCTTGCGCAGTGCTGTCGCCCGATTCAAGGTGATGGAATTTTTGGATTTATTGAAGAAAATGGTATCGAAGTACACCGCACCGACTGCAAGCATGCCGTAAAGCTCCAGGGTCAGTTTGCCGAGCGCGTGATAAAGGCCGAATGGAACCGAGGTTCCCGCCAAGGATTTAATGCCGTACTTCGCTTTTCGGGCATTGACTCAAAAGGTTTGATTTTAAAGATTACCAAGGTGATTTCTAGCGATATGCAGATTGACATTCGGGCCTTTCACATCGACGGAAGCGACGGCGTCTTTCAGGGTACCGTGAGCGTACACGTAGCCGACCGAAGCCACTTGAGCGATCTTGTTCAGCGCCTTAAGTCCGTGAAGGGTGTGGAGCGCGTAGATCGCGAGATTTCAGCCCGTTAAACTTTTTGAACGCCCATTAGGGCATACCGATGTACTTGTGCGTCTGCAACCCCAGGCGCCACTGTGGATTACTCTCGAGAAAATCGATGATTTTTGGGATGTTCTGGTCCCTACGCGACCATTCCGGCTGCACAAAGAGTTCGATTTGAGCGCTGCACTGTTCGGCGTGCGCCGCGGCCCACTTGAAGTCGTCGTCATTAAAAATAATGACTTTGAGCTCGTTGGCGAGCGCATACCATTCTACGAGCGGCGCTTTTGTCTTCTTGGGCGAAAGGCAGACCCAGTCCCACGAGCCGGTCACCGGGTAAGCGCCACTGGTCTCGAGGTGCACCCTAAATCCACGCGCCCTTAACCCTTCGGTTAGCGGCCCCATGTCCCACATAAGTGGCTCGCCACCAGTGATCACCACAATGGAATCCTGATTGCCAGGTAGTTCGAGCAATTCATCCAAAGAAGTCAGCGGGTGCCTTTGAGCATCCCAAGATTCTTTGACGTCGCACCAGTGGCAGCCTACATCGCATCCACCGATGCGCATAAAAAACGACGGGCGCCCCGTGTGCGCCCCTTCGCCCTGGACGGTGCGAAATGCTTCCATGAGCGGAAGTGCAGTACTAGGAGCCAGCATTCAAAGTGTTCATGAGCAATCCGACCCGAGTCATGAGTCCGACGCCACCAGGGACCGGGGTGATTGCGCTAACGATGGGTTCTACAGCATCAAAATCAACGTCCCCGATGAGTTTTCCGTCCACGCGGTTAATTCCGACGTCAAGGATGATGCTCCCGGGTTTCACCATGTCAGCCGTAATGAACTTGGCTTTGCCGATGGCTGCCACCAAGATGTCAGCACTGCGGCATACCTCGGCGAGGTTGGGCGTGCGGCTGTGCGCCAATGTGACGGTCGCGTTGCCCATCTTAGTGTTGCGGCTCAGCAGGATGCTCATTGGAGACCCCACGATGTTGCTTCGTCC
>DMDX01000174.1:0-270 GCA_003451355.1 Cryomorphaceae bacterium | reverse complement strand
AGAGAATTTCGTCGGAATTCAGGTGGGCCGGCAGCGGAAGCTGCACAATAAATCCGTCTACCGCGGGATTGCTGTTCAGGTCAGACACGTGCTTTTGAAGCTCTAGTTGGGTGGCGTCGGCCGGCAGTCGAATCAACGTTGATTCGAACCCCACCTCTTCGCAGTCGCGAACCTTGCCCTTTACGTATGCCTGACTCGCGGGATCTTCGCCCACCAAAATGGCAGCGAGGTGCGGAGCTCGCTTGCCCTGAGCCCTGCGGCCTGCTACTT
>DMDX01000041.1:2416-2799 GCA_003451355.1 Cryomorphaceae bacterium | reverse complement strand
TTCATCGAGCACCGCTTCTTTCGCGGTTCCGACCAACTGCTCTTGAGCAATCCGACCACGAGCCTTCAGGCGCTCGACTCCACCTACCACACCGCCCGCCCCTGGGTCGAGGCCTACTTCATCCACCATTTTGACCGCTCGCTGCTCGACCGGGTTCCGCTGGTGCGCACCCTGCACCTCGTGCCCGCGGTCGGAGGCGGCATGCTCTACGTAGCCGAAGCAAACGTCTTTCACGCCGAAGTCTACGGCGGACTCGAACTCCCACTTCGCCTTTGGGACCAGCGCGTCCGCGTCGGCGCCTACCGCGTCTGGACGGACCAGGGTAACCCCCAAATTCCCGGATTTCGCCTCAAATTCGGCATGGACTTTTACGACAGCTACCG
>DMDX01000041.1:0-2320 GCA_003451355.1 Cryomorphaceae bacterium | reverse complement strand
AAGGGGCCCTAGCGCGAAGCGCCGAAGGCGCGCAGCGCAAAGCACAGCGTAATTTATCAGACCTTTGCGCGACTAACCCCCCGGCGTGCAACCTATTGTACTCCACCGACATCTCTATATTTATGAAACAACCTATTCTCTTTGCGCTTCTTGGCCTTTTAGCTAGTGCCTCGGCAACCGCCCAATCGGTATACCTCGTTGATATTAAAGCTGATGGCGCGACGGTGGAGCACCGTGGGTTTGCGGCTCCGGACGCAAATTTGTCCGACGGATTCGCGGCCACCTACCACTTGCCCAAGACGGTTCCGGGAACCTACGCGACCCTCGACTACGGGCGATTCGTGACGGACTTTACGGCGGTGGACGCCGAAGGCAAGGCCCTCAAGGTAAAAAAGAAGGGCAACAACAGTTGGGAAGTCCGCGGTTCCGCCGCACCCGTGACCGTGCGCTACACCGTGGCCAGCATTATGGAACTGAAGGTCAAAAAAGACAAGATTTTTGAGCCCGCGAGTACGTACCACGACGACCAAAAAGGTTCGGTGCTGAACGGCGGCGGAGTGTACGGATTTTGGACCGGCCAAGAGCGCGGACCAGTGACGGTGGATCTGGGCACGCCCAAAGGTTGGTTTGCCGCCACTTCGCTCGAGGGCGAAGCTTTGGGTGACCGTACCACGTTGGTTGCCAGCAGCTACCATGCATTGCTGGACAATCCGGTGCTCCTCACCAAGCCCGATACCGCGGGATTTTGGGTGGCCAACACGCGGGTGACCATCGCGGTCCTCGACCTGAACGGAACGCCACGGGCGGCTGACTTTAAGCGCGAACTCGAGGCCGACATGGCGGCGGTGGAGCGCTTTCTTCCGCAGCTTCCGGTGGACCGCTACACGTTTTTGACCATGGTGGGTGACTTTCGCTGGGCCGGCGACATTTTGTTCAGCGGCAAGCCCAGCGTGGGCGGAATCATCAAAGTAGTCCGCAGCCTGAGCAACCAAGGCTTTGGGGCGCTCGAGCACAACACCTCGTCGGTGTACTACCTCGGCGACTTCGGATCGGGCGAGCGCATGCCCGAGGACCTGCGCGTCGAAAAGCAGCTTCTCGATGCTGCGGTGCACGAATTCATGCACATCATTACGCCGCTGGGCCTGCATGCTCCGGCGATTCACGACTTCGACTACGCCAATCCGACGATGAGCCAGCACCTTTGGCTGTACGAGGGCGTGACCGAGTACTTTGCGCAACTCATTCGCTACCAGGGCGGACGCCTCACCCAGCAAGAGTACCTCGACGCGATGCGCGGCAAGATTTCGCAGGGCGAGAAGTTTCCGAATAACAAATTCAGCTTCACCGAAATGTCGCGCAACGTGCTCGACAAGCCCTACGCCGAAGCGTACATGCACGTGTACGACCGCGGAGCCGTCATGGCCTGGCTGATCGACGCCCAAATTCGTGGCGCCCAACAGGGACAGCGTTCGCTCATCGATGTGATCATGGCACTTCACACTCAGTACGGACCCGAGCGTCCGTTTGACGAGGCCGGATTCTTTGACGCCTTTTGTGAGGTGGCCGAAACGCCTGGACTACGCGAGTTCTTCACCAAGTATGTGGAGGGCCGTGAAGCGCTTCCGTACGCCGAGGCACTTAAGTTGATAGGCCTCGACTACCAGGCTAAGGGCAGCGAAGTCAAGGCAATGAACCCACTTGACGCCGCCAAAAACGACCTCAAGGTCAAAGTGAGCAACCTCGGGATGGGCCGAGTGGTCAAAAAAGTTGGACCCAATGAGTGGGCTGGCCTTAAGGTGGGCGACGAGGTAGCCATGCAGGATTTAGTCTCGGCACGCGACGCTGCCGTCGATGGTATCATGAAGCTTCCCGTCACGCGCGGCGGAAGCCGCGTGGTCCTCGAGGTTCCCGTAAAAACCGAAACCATCTCGCGTCCGCACCAACTGAGTGTCGCCAACGACGCGCTGTGGACGGCATTCAGCACACGGCCGTAGCAAGTTGCTAGTAGCTAGTTGCTAGCTAAGCCCACACCACCTTCTCGACCTTGGCCGACAGGGCATGCACGACGTCGTGGTAGAAGCTTTCGACCTGGTTGCGCTTGATTTTCAGACTGGGAGTTATGAATCCGTTATCGACCTCCCAGCGCTCGCGCACGACAATGAGTTGGGCGAGGCGCTCGTGCTGCGGAAGCTCGCGGTTGATGGCGTCAAGCAGCTGCTGCAGGCGGGACTCGACAACTTCGCGGGCCTGGGCGAGCGCGTGCTCGGTGAGCACGGCCAAGGCCACGGGCTGTGGAAGGTTGACGCCAAACAGGCAGACC
>DMDX01000138.1:1362-5995 GCA_003451355.1 Cryomorphaceae bacterium | reverse complement strand
ATCGTCCACCACTACGGCCAGCTGGTAGGCCCAGGCGCCGTCGGCGCGGCGCAGGACCACCGCGTCGTGAAGCCCCGACCTCCGCGTGTCGGCCAGCTCATCCCGAAGCTGGGCGACGGAGCCCGGACGCTCCGAAAATTCTTCAGGAACCCGCAGGCGCCGCGCGCCCGCACCGTCAAGCGGCCATCGGCCATCCGCACAGGTCCCGGGATAGGACCCCATGAAGCTTCCGTGGGGCGCCGAAACCGCTTCTTCCATGTCCCGTCGGGTGCAGCGGCACGCAAAGACCAGTCCTTGGGAGGCCAAGTTTGCGAGGGCCTCCGCGTAGCGGGGTCCGCGCTGGGATTGCGGCGCCGCCTCTTCGTCCCAGTCCAAACCCAACCAGGTGAGGTCGCGGCGCCATCCGTCGGCAAACTCGGGCTTGCTCCGCTGCGGATCCACATCTTCCATGCGGAGCAGCATGCGTCCGCCCTCAGCCCGCACCTGCAGCCAAGCCACAAGCGCCGTGGAGGCGTTGCCCCAGTGCATGATTCCGGTGGGAGAAGGGGCGAAGCGGCCGACCATGACCCGAAGTTAGGCCGTAGAGCAAAATAGCCACTAGCTGCTCGCAACCAGTTCGCAAGCAACTAGTAACCAGTTGCTCAATTGACGTAGATTTACCCTATGCATTTCGACACCCTTGCCATCCACGGAGGCCAGCACCACGACCCGTCTACTGGGGCGGTTATGCCTCCGATTTACCAGACCTCTACCTACGCCCAAGAAGCTCCGGGCGTGCACAAAGGCTACGAGTACAGCCGCACCCACAATCCGACGCGGCGCGCACTTGAGAACGCCATTGCGGCCATCGAGGGCGGAACCCACGGCCTCGCCTTCGGCAGCGGCCTCGCCGCGGTGGACGCGTGCATGAAGCTCCTGAAGCCCGGCGACCACGTCGTGAGCACGAGCGACCTCTACGGCGGAACCTACCGCCTCTTCACCAAAGTGTTTGAGCCCTTTGGCCTGAAGTTCAGCTTTGCTCCGCTTGCAGACCCCACTGAGTTGCGCTCGCTGATCACTCCGGCCACCAAGATGGTGTGGCTCGAGACACCGACTAACCCGATGCTCAATGTCCTCGACATCAAGGTCTTGGCCGACGAAGCCAAAAAGGTGGGCGCGCTGGTGGTGGTTGACAACACGTTTGCAACGCCCTACCTGCAGCGTCCGCTAGAGCTGGGTGCCGACATCATCTTGCATTCTGCCACCAAGTACTTGGGCGGACACAGTGATCTTATTTTAGGTCTTCTTGCAGTTGGTGATGAATCTCTGGCGGAGCGTCTGTACTTCATTCAAAATGCGTCAGGTGCGATTTGCGGCCCCATGGACAGCTTTTTGGCGCTGCGCGGAATCAAAACCCTACACGTCCGCATGGATCGACACTGCCAGTCTGCGGCCGCCGTGGCCGAGTACTTGGGCAAGCACCCCGCGGTGCGCAAGGTGTACTACCCTGGCCTCAAGGACCACCCTGGGCATGAGGTGGCGGCGCGCCAGATGAAGCACTTCGGCGGAATGGTTTCGTTTGCCCTGCACGAGGATGACTTGGCAAAGGCGAGCGCGGTCGTTTCGGCCCTCAAGGTATTTACCCTGGCGGAATCCCTTGGCGGAGTGGAGTCGCTTGCCGGTCATCCGGCCACGATGACCCACGCCAGCATTCCGAAGGCCGAACGCGAAAAGACGGGAGTGACCGATGGACTGATTCGCCTGAGCGTGGGCCTCGAGGACGTGCGCGACCTCACGGAGGACTTGGATCAGGCACTTTCCGTACTTTTGACCTAAGTTATTCAAAACCATGGCGGACAAATTTGCCGTAATCGGGTTGGGCCAGTTTGGTTCCGCCATCTGCCGAAAGCTTTCTGAGAAGGGCGCCGAGGTAATCGCAATTGACATCGACGAAGACAAGGTCGAGAGCATCAAAGAGCAGGTCGCTTATGCGGTCGTGATGGATTCGACGGATTCGCGCGCCCTCAAGGCCCAAAACATCCTAGATATGGATGCGGTGGTGGTTTCGATCGGTCAAAACTTCGAGGGCATGCTACTCACCACAGTGAAGCTGCTAGAAATGGGAGTTGAGCGCATTATTGCGCGCGCTCAAGGCGAAACCCAACGCAGGATCCTCGAAAAAATGGGCGTCAAAGAAATTCTTTCGCCTGAAGAAGAGGTAGGTAAAAACGTCGCTGAACGTCTCATTAATCCCGGGATGACGATGTGCGTGACGTTACCCGACAACTACGAAATCGTGGAGATTACTGCGCCACGCAGCACCATCGGTCGCACCCTCAAGGATATCGGATTGCTAGAGAAGTACCGACTCAACTTGGTCACGGTCATCCAAAAGGGCGGAGACGACGAGGTCGCCCACATCAAAGGGGTACCTCAAGATGACATGGTCATCGAAGAAATTGACGAGCTCGTCGTCTTTGGCAAAGTCAAAGACGTGGAGCGCTTTATCGACATCAATGCGTAGGGTTTCTGGTTTCTGGTTTCTGGCGCTTGCGCTGGTGCTTGGATGCAAGGATCCCGATCCCAACGGTGGCTTGCCACCTGAGGCGACCGGACCCTTTTTGCCGCGCTTGACGTCCGGATGGACCCTGGATTCGGTTACGTATACTGCTGATTTGCCCATGACCATTGGCGACACGACGGTTCCGGTTCGGGTGCACAACAAGGCACGGGATGTATCGGGTCGCTTTGACTTCTTTACGCGCAACGACTCGGACTTGGTGGACTATTCGCTCCAGTTTACGGCTGACCTCGTGCCGGGCGTAGCGCCGTACACCTACACCAAACAGCGCGTTGGAATGTACTGGTTCAAGCCCGTCGAGCGCGAAATCTGGTTCTACGACTACCCTGATACGCTTGTATTTAAGGTGGATTGGGACGCCGAAACGCTTCAGCTTTGGCACTCCGAACTTCAAGTGATTGAACCTGGGCTCGGAGTCACCTTCCCGCTGCGCTTGGACTTCAGGCTGGTTCCGTGACCGAACTGGCTCTGGTTTCGCTGCTTGCCGCGGCGCTCTATGCCTTGCCCCCCAGTGCGCATGCACTGATTTTGGCCCTCGGAATCGCCACGGGAATGCCCCACGGCGCCACCGATTTGCTCACCGAACGCGGAAGCATTTCACGACCCGCCCTTCTTTACTACGGTGTGGGAATCCTGCTTCTCGGTGCCCTCTGGTGGTGGGCCCCAGCATGGGCGCTGGGCATCTTTTTGGTACTGAGCATGCTTCATTTTGGCTCAGAGGACGCTGCTGCCGAATCCGGAACCGCCCTCTTTGTGCACGAAACGCTCGTGCGCGGAATGATCGTCGTGCTCGCCCCCAGCATCTTTCACGAAGCCGAGGTCTTGCGGCTCTTTGGTCTTTTGGCGGAATCCTCGTGGGCTGGCCCCACCTGGTCTCAAGGGTTAGCCGGAGCCCAGACACTTTGGATCTTTTTGACCTTCACGCTGTTTGGGCACTACGCCGTTCGGGCCACCCAGTGGCGTCGGGTAGTCTACGTCTTTGCCCAAATCCTCGTGCTCGTAGCGGTATTTCGCCTTCTGCAGCCGTTGACGGCCTTCGTGGCTTACTTCGTGGGGGGGCATTCGCTGCACAGCGCCCGCAAAATTTGGCCAGTGCTCAAAGCGCACCGCATGAAGGTATTGGGCGCCACCGCATTCACGTTCGTGGTCGCGGCTGGTGTCTTTTGGGCCACGGGTGGAAGCGCACTTGACGATCGCCTCATTCGGACTGCCTTTATTTCGCTGTCTTTGTTTGCGGTTCCGCACGGAATCTGGCGCACCGCCGAGGTTCTACGCGGACGCTGGGCCACAAGGGGCTAAATGCAAAGAGCCGCCCCGAGGGGCGGCTCCGTTCACAAAATCCGAGGTTAGACTTAGTCCTTTTGGGCTAAAGCGTAGATTACCAAACCGAAGCCAATCTTGTTGATGGCGTCGCCGATGTTGTACACCAAATCCATTGACAGGCCTTCAAGCACTTTCATGCCGAAGAGTCCGCCCTCGGTGCCAGCGATGTACCCGATTGGGTAAATTGCCCAGCCTACGAGTACGAACCAGCCCAGTGCCTTAACGGCAGTCTGAACTTTTCCGCCTGCGTTGGCGGCCAAGGTCGCAACCTCGCCCTTCCAAACCAGCCATACAATGTAGAAGTATGCAAGACCTGAAAGCGCACCCCAAACCCATGATTGGGTTTCGTCCGCGTAGAAGGCCTCACCGATGTAGCCGAGTAGCAGCATCGCTACCGAAGCAATGATCAAGCGCCAAAGCAAACCACTGGTTCCGCCGGCCTTTTTGGTGATCAAGTAAAACTCCACACACATCAAAGGAACCGTCAGGGTCCAGTCAATGTAGCGAAGCGCGATTGGGTTGGTACCCGTCGCTTGGTAAAAGTCGCGCATGTAGTAGTAGTGCACTGCTGCGATACCGGTAATCAAACCAGAAACCAACAGCGAGAGCTTCCACTCGTCAGCGACACGGCTGCGCTCCATAAAAAAGAATACAGAGGCAGCGAACATGGCCATGTAGCCCGTAAAGAACGTAAAGCTTACGGGATCGGCGGGGTCAATTGTGAGAACTTCGAGAAATTGCATAAATCAA
>DMDX01000138.1:0-1089 GCA_003451355.1 Cryomorphaceae bacterium | reverse complement strand
GAACCCCTAGTGCTGTCAGGATTAACTTCGCGGTATGGCACGCATCCTCACCGGAATCCAAAGCAGCGGACGCCAGCACCTCGGAAACGTGCTGGGCGCCATCCTTCCCGCCATTGAATTGGCCAAGGATCCGTCCAACGAGTCGTACTTATTTATTGCAGACCTTCACTCACTGACCACGGTCAAAGACCCTGAGACGCGCAAGGCGAACCTGCTCGCGACTGCCGCGGCCTGGTTGGCATGCGGACTGGATCCGCAGCGCACCGTCTTTTATGCGCAAAGCGATTTGCCCGAGTGCACCGAGCTCACGTGGTACCTCAACTGCTTTACGCCCTATCCGATGCTAGCCAACGCGCACAGCTTTAAGGATAAGTCCGACCGCCTCAGCGACGTCAACGCCGGTCTCTTTGATTATCCGGTTCTGATGGCCTCTGACATCTTACTGTACGATGCGCACCTGGTTCCAGTCGGCAAGGACCAGCGCCAGCACCTCGAAATCACCCGCGACATCGCCGAGACGTTTCACCGCATCACGGGCCACGAAGTGTTTGTGCTTCCCGAGGCGCGCATTCAAGAGTCGGTGATGACGATTCCCGGAACCGACGGCCAAAAAATGTCCAAGTCCTACGGAAACGTCATTGACATCTTCTTGCCCGAAAAGGAGCTGAAGAAGCAAATCATGGGCATTGTCACCGACTCTACGGCCCTAGAGGACCCTAAGGACCCGGCGACCTGCAACGTTGTGACGCTCTACCGCCTCATTGCTAGCCCCGAGCAGGTGGCCGAGATGGAGTCGGCGTACCGCGCCGGCGGATACGGCTACGGCCACGCCAAGACGGCTCTTCTTCACGCCATTTTGGATCGCTTCGCGGGACCCCGCGCCGAATTTGACCGCCTGATGGCTGACCCCGACGCGGTGCACGCGGTGCTTCGTGCCGGAGCCGCCAAGGCTCGCCCAGTGGCCCTGGCCACCCTAAAGCGGGTGCGCGAGGCGTTGGGATTTGCGTGAGCGAGTTGGTTGCTGCACGTGAGCGCCATCCGTGTTTTTGCAACACACGAAAAAAGTAAAATCCGGTTATAACCTGATAA
>DMDX01000019.1:3082-3254 GCA_003451355.1 Cryomorphaceae bacterium | reverse complement strand
CCCCTTTGCCACGGTCGACCTGCGCGCGAGCTACCGGCTCGGCGATCTTTTACTTTACGCCGACGGAATGAACCTGTTAAATTCCAAGGCCATGGACCGCGGAAACATCCCATTAGCCGGCCGCTGGCTGAAGCTGGGGCTTAGGCTTGAGTGGGAGTAAAGGCGCTTCGCG
>DMDX01000019.1:2456-2777 GCA_003451355.1 Cryomorphaceae bacterium | reverse complement strand
GGGCGCTTCGCGCAGGCTTGTCTCTTTTAATTCGCGTTAAAACGACGAAGTCGGTTCCGCCGAAGCCAATAAATAACTTCGGTAGCCAAAACCCCTGGGGTATGCACCGCGACCCACACGGCCGCGTCAAGACCTTGCCAGGTATAGGGTTTGCGAAAAATGACGGCTCCGTGCGCCGCCATAAGGGTGTGCGTGGTGATGAGCGCGGCACCAGAGCGTCGCACACGTTTTTGAAGCTGCTGGTGCTTGGTGTTCTGGCTATAGTCGGCATAAACTCGATCAATTTCAGCCTTCATGGCTTTGGCCAAGGCCGCGTTGCCC
>DMDX01000019.1:954-2177 GCA_003451355.1 Cryomorphaceae bacterium | reverse complement strand
GCGGGCCACGTATCGACAAATCCGACATTATTGACGCTGCACACGGCCTTTAACCGATCATTGAGCGCATGGTACTTTGACGCGAGTGCAATCCGTGAAGGGCTCGGTTTGGGAGCCACCAACACAATGGGCATACCAGCGTCGGTGCGCTCTCGGTACCAGGCGATTAGTACCTCGGCATTCTGAACGATTTCTTCGATGCTTTGGCCTGCGGCAAGGTCGTTGTCGCCTTCGTAAAGGGCCAAAATATCGGGCTTTGTTTCGATCAGCAGTTGCTGGCGGTATTCCCAAAGATCGCTAAAGCAGGATCCACCTATGCCCGCATTAACCACCGAAAATTCCGGGAAGTGCGATCCCGCATCAGCCCACAACCGAAAGGTTGAGCTTCCGGCAAGCACCAAGCGTGCTTGCTTTGATTTGAGTGCCTTTGATGATGCACGGATTTGCGCCACGTGTGCGCTATAGTCTTGGCCGCACTGGCCGTACACCTGTGTCAGACCCGCCAGAAGTGCCGTTAGAAATAGAGCTCGAACCATGGTGTGAAGATCGTTCACGCCATGAGTGTTTTGAGTCTGTACAACCCGGACCCCGATCGTTCTATTTACCTTTAGTCCTCCAACTTCTACTACAGTGCGCGTAACCACCTCATTTATAGCAGCCATCGGCGGAATTCTCTTGACCGCATCCTGCCAATCCGCATTCAATAGCCGCATTGATGCCGAAGCCTACTTAATCAACAACCACCGCGACAAGCAGCCGGTGAGCGGAGTCCTTTTTGAGGTGTTTTACTACCAAGAATCCGAACGCAACGACGAGCCCTTTGCGATGGCAACTACGGACGAGCGCGGCTACTTCAACATTGAAGGCGTCAGCCCCGGCGGAGGCGGTTTTGACATCGACGGATGGGAGCAAGCGTTTGCCTTTACCGACCTCACACGCTCGGACACCATCGGAACACTTCAGTTTGCGTACCCCGGCAACGACACCTACCGCTACAAAATGATTCGGCTCGATACGTTTGCGCTTCCGCACACGGTGTGGATGGTTCCACGAATCGCAAGCTTGGGCTCGGCATCGGCTTCGGAATTCACCCTTCACTTCAACTGGAAGGGCGGCCTCTGCCCTGTTGGGACTTCAGAGTACCAGATTACCGGCCCATTGAGTGTGGGTCAAACGCTCGATGCCTACCCCGCGACCATGGACCTCGGGAACCAGCACTGGCT
>DMDX01000019.1:0-772 GCA_003451355.1 Cryomorphaceae bacterium | reverse complement strand
ACTACGGGAAGCGTTGAGGTTCCGTTCGGACTGCGCACCACCGAGGGGGACACAGTATTTGTGGATGTGGTGCTGGAGTAGTTCGCCGAGGGTTGGTGTTCGTTATTGGGTTAGTTTTTTGATACCCAACCCATTTTTTGAGCCCATTTGACCACGGCTGGAATCAGAAATTCCAAGGCAAGCGAGTTAGCGAGGGCGAATACGACGGTTTGGATTCCGGTGAAGGTGTCGCCAGTGGCGTAGTTAATGAGGTTGGCTATGCCGAGCCAAATCAAGAATCCGGCGATGATGCGAGAGATGCGTGGCTTCATTGGTTTGGGTTGGATTTGTTGGGTTAAATGTAACTCGTGACTTCGCGATTCGGATGCTCCAAGGAGGTTTCTTGAACGACCTAAAAGTTGAATCCAACAAAAAAACCCGCTGCAGTGAAGCAGGTTTCGGTCTATAAGTGGCCCTGTCAGGATTGCTGCGCGTTCCTGGGGGCTCCGAATTCCGAGACACGAAACCAGGCCGCCGTGGGCGGCCCGTCTTTTTGTTTTGAGGCCTTTGGTGCGCGCGAGCGGCACGGCCTAAAAACAAAAAACCCGCTGCAGTGCAGCGGGCTTCGGTCTCTTAGTGACCCTGTTAGGATTCAAACCTAAAACCTCTTGATCCGTAGTCAAGTGCTCTATTCAGTTGAGCTACAGGGCCCTCTCTTAAAAGAGGCTGCAAATATACGGAGAAAATCAAAATGGGAATAATTGTTCCGCCGTTTTATGTGTCGGAATTTGCA
>DMDX01000081.1 GCA_003451355.1 Cryomorphaceae bacterium | reverse complement strand
GTAGTCAATATTTTGTTTGGCAAGGGGCGTGAAACCGTCAGCGACATCATGGCCTCAGGAAAGATTTCGGTGCTCTCGTTTATCGGAACCAACCAAGGTGCCAACGACCTCAAGCGGCTGCACCCGCATAGCCACCGCTTGCGCGCCGTGTTGGGCCTCGATGCCAAAAATCCGGGAATCACCCTCGCCGATGCCGACCTCAACTTGGCGGTGAATCAAACACTTGCGGGAGCACTCAGCTTCAACGGCCAGCGGTGTACGGCACTCAAAATTCAGTGGGTGCACCGAAGCCTGCACGATGCCTTTGTAGCCCAGCTCGTGGAAGGAGTCGAACAACTTCAGTGGGGTGCTCCGTGGGATCCTGGGGTAAAAATCACTGCGCTTCCGGAGCACGGGAAAACAGACTACCTGCAGGCCTTGGTGGACGATGCCCTCGCGCACGGCGCACAGATTGCCAATCCAAGCGGAGGGCAGCATTCCGCCACATTTTACAGCCCCACTTTGCTCGTGGGAGTGACCTCAGCCATGAGAATCTACCACGAAGAGCAGTTTGGCCCGATTGTGCCGGTGGTGGCATTTGACGACGTTGCCGAGCCATTGAACTACCTAATTCAGTCGCCTTTTGGCCAGCAGGTGAGCATTTTTGGACGCGACCCAAAAGTGATTGGTCCGCTCGTCGACGCCTGCGCACACCAGGTCGGACGCATCAACCTCAACGCCCAAGCGCAGCGGGGACCGGACGCGTTTCCGTTCACAGGCCGCAAGGATTCGGCCGAAGGCACCCTCAGCGTGCACGACGCGCTGCGCGCATTCTCGATTCGGAGCATGGTTGCCTTCCCCGCAACATCCGCCAACAAAGAGGTGGTTTCAAGCGTTTTGCGCGAGCGGACCAGCAGCTTTTTATCCACCGACTTTTACTTGTGACGGTCGACATCAAACTCCCGCCCGTGCTGAATTTTCCGCAGAACTTGTAAACTTCAAGCAGGGCAAGGGTTCGCCGCAGTTTCCGTGGGCGCAACCCCTGCCCCTTGAGCTCATCGAGCGCATGGTGGGGCGGAATGCGGAGCGGATTCCTTAGCGCGGCCAAACGCCGGATTTTCGGTACCTTAGGGCTATGCGTACCCTCCTTACCACCCTTTTTGCGGCCGCGACGTTGAGCGGAGCCTTCGGCCAAGGCATTGAATTCGAACACGATTGGGCGACTGCCCTGCAGCGCGCCAAAGCTGAGCACAAACCCATGCTCATCGATTTTTACACCGACTGGTGCGGATGGTGCAAGGTGCAAGACACCACGACGTGGCGTGATGCCGACGTGGCGCGTTATGTGAACAACTACATGGTGGCCGTCAAGCTTGATGCCGAACGCGAGGGGGGCGAGGTCGCGGTACGCTTCCGCCCTACTGGATACCCTACGGTGGTGATGTACGACCCGAATTCCGCGCCCCAGCGCGCCGCCTACTACGTGGGCTACAACGCAGATGCAGCCAAGTACCTCGCTCAGGTCAAGTCCGACGCCGAAAGCCAAAGCAGCAGCATCGGCTTTAACCCCGACCAACCCAACCCTGAGTTTCCGGACTTCGTACGAAGCCGCTACAGCAAGCAGCGCATGAAGGCTCCAGCACCTGACGCCGTTGAGGCTTGGCTTGCCGAGCACCCCGATGCCCCCGCCGAAGTGCAGTGGGCGGTGCTGTCACTGAGTAGCATAACACAAGAACGCGCTGACGAAGTCGTGGCTCAGCGCGCGCAGTGGCAGGCACTCGCGGGCGAGTCGGCCTTCACCGGCTTTGTCGACAACCAAATCTTTCGCCGCGCGATGGTGGCAGAGACGTCTGAAGAACTGGGTTCCGCGCTCGAATTCGCCCAAATGCATGGCGGACCCAACACCGATCTTAACTTTATCAAAGCCCAGTGGGCCAGCCGCAAAAAGAACTGGGCCTACCTCTTGGACCTGATTGAAACGCCCTGGGGCGCCGAGCTCGAGGTCGCCACGCTCAATTCCATGCTTTGGCCGATTGCTGAAGACGAGGCTGCCGACGTTGCCCTCGCCAAGCGTGCCGCCCAAATCATAGGTGGCAAAATGACGGCTGAAACGGATCCCACATTCCGCGATACGTACGCGTGGTTGCTGTTCCGCGCCGGAGACAAAAAATCCGCCAAAGCCCAGGCCAAGCAAGCGATTGCCGAGTCCGGTGGCAAACTGGATTCGAGCGAAGAGCTGCTCGCAAAAATGAAGTAGGCTCAGCTGCCGGCAAAGGGCGTCCCAAAGAGGCCCACGGCGAGTTCGGCCCACACAAGCACCAGCACCAGCACGATAGCCCCAGCGGCAACCACGCGGTTACGTGGCGAGATGATTCGATCTAGGGCATAATTGAGGGCGAATGCGGTTCCGAAGAGCAGGATTGCGCCAACGACAAAATCAAATGCATCCCAGTTCACATCGCCGCCAAGCAGCATGGCCAAGGCCGGAAGCGCCAGAAGCACTCCAGCCGCCGCAAAAATGAGGGCACGTCGTTTCATGGTTTGATAGTTAATTCGGCGAAGTAACGCGCCGAACTGGGTTTTGGTATACCCGAATCATCCGTCGCCGCTCTGAATTTGCTGCGCGGAACCTTTGGTCGAATATTCGCCGCAGTTCACGTTCAAACATTTGCTGTCCGATCGGGGTTATTACCCTACAACCCTATGAAAAACAAAAAGATGTGGACCCTTGCCGCCCTCGGCGCCGCAACCCTGATCGGGGTGGCCGCCTACAGCCTTTCGTCGCCCGGAATCGAAACCCCCAAGTACCGCGTACTTCGCCGCACGGGTGAAGTCGAAATTCGCTACTACCCCTCGATGGTGGTGGCCCGAACGCCCGTGGGCTCCGCCTCGTTTGACCAATCGGGATCCAATGGGTTTCGCGAAATTGCCGGCTACATTTTTGGCGGAAACGCCCGCAACCAAAAAATCGCCATGACCGCCCCGGTGGTCATGAACTTGAGCGATTCGGCCACCATGTACTTTGTGATGCCCAAGGAGTACGCCGCAGCCGACCTTCCCCAGCCCAACTCAGGCCGAGTGGTCGTGGCCGAAGAAGCCCCCAAAGTGCTCGCTGTGCTGCGATTCGGAGGCTTCACCAACGACCGTGAAATCAGCGCCAAATGCATCGAATTGGGCGAAACTCTGGCGCGCGAAGGCCTAAAGCCCACTGGGACATTCATGTACATGGGCTACAACGCCCCCTGGGACGTCGTCAACCGCCGCAACGAGGTGGCAGTCGAGCTTGAGTGGGACGTGGACGGAATACAGTAGCAGCCCCGAGCGGAATCGAACCGCTATCAAACGTTTAGGAAACGTCTATTCTTATCTCTTTATTTAAATGTATTGTAAATCAACACATTAACATTTAAAAACTGAGTATTACAAGGTGTGTATTAAATTATTGTTAAGAAAACCATTTAACTATAGTTTTTCGTTAAAATTTATTATGTTTATGCCGTTATTTAAGTACTATTTATAAAATTTAAACATGAAAAAACTATTACTTACACTGATTAGCGCATCATCTTATGTTTCTTTTTCACAAACGATTAACGCACCAACAATTCCTGCAGCAGGAATGGTATTTACTGCAGAACGCATGGCAACTGCTGTTAGCAACGTTCCAGTCAATGGAGTATGGGATTTCTCAACTCAAGTAACTACCCCAGAATCGAATTTTTCTCTACT
This sequence comes from Cryomorphaceae bacterium, assembly GCA_003451355.1. Taxonomy (GTDB): domain Bacteria; phylum Bacteroidota; class Bacteroidia; order Flavobacteriales; family Schleiferiaceae; genus TMED14. The sequence continues at coordinate 92 of DMDX01000081.1, read as the reverse complement.
ACCTGCATCATCATCGCCTCTTGCAAGTGATTTTCCAACTGCTACACATGTTAGAATGACTGGGACGAATGTTGAAGCTTTTATTCAATACG
>DMDX01000149.1:5392-7728 GCA_003451355.1 Cryomorphaceae bacterium | reverse complement strand
ATAGCGTCTACACCGAATTTGTTGCACTTAACGAGAACTTTGAGCAGGGCAGTGGGGGCGTCGTCTTTTTGGCGGCGCACGATCGAGCGATGTTTACACCCTACATCCTGAATTCGTGGATCGAGATGGCCAAGAACATCGAGGCCACGCCCGAAGTAGTCAATGTGCTTTCGTGGCACAATGCGGTCGAGCTCACGCTGGGTCCCGACTCCACCGATCGGTTTGTGGCTGATCCCATTAGCGACGGGCGGATTAACACGCGCGACGAGGCCCAACAGCTCAAGGCGACCCTGAACGAACTGCCCGTCTACCATGGCTTAATGAATAGCCACGACGGCAACACTCAGCTCATGGCCGTGCAGATCACCGATACGGCGAACTACAGCAAGAAGTTTTTCCCCATGATCGACCGTATCACTAATGAGGCTAAAAAGTTTGAGCGCCGCACGGGGATTGACGTTCAGGTCTCTGGGGTTCCGTACCTGCGCATGATCAATGCGCGCAGCATTAAGTCTGAAATCAACCTCTTCTTGGCCTTAACCGGAATCGTCACCCTGCTCATTATGTTCGCCATGATGCGCAGCACTCGGGCTGCCCTCATTGCGTTGGCCGTGGTTGGCGTCGGAGTTGTGGGTTCGTTTGGAGTGCTGGGTGGATTGGGCTACAAGCTCACGCTGTTCTCGGCATTGATTCCGCCATTGCTCATTGTGATCGCGGTTCCGAACTGCATCTTCTTCATCAACAAGTACCACCAAGAATTCGCGCTGCGCAAGGACGTGGATCAAGCAGTAGAGTTCACGGTGAAAAAAATCGGAGGCGTGGCCTTGCTCACCAACTTGACGACGGCGCTCGGATTCTCGACCTTTATTCTGACCTCGAGCGACGCGCTGGTGCACTTTGGAATCGCGGCGACCATCAACATCATCATGGTGTTTGTGCTGTCAATCACCATTTTGCCGGTGCTCTACAGTTGGCTTCCTGAGCCGCGCCCCCAACACTACCAGCATTTGGAGCAAAAGTGGCTTTCGAACGGATTACTTTGGCTTGAAAATGTAGCCAAGAACCACCGCCGTTGGGTGTACCTCGGTTCCGTAATATTGGCCGTGCTCGGTGGACTTGGCATGATGCGCATGCAGACCACGGGTAACATCACCACCGATATCGATCCGAGCGACCCGTTGGTCACCCAAATGAAGTTTTTTGAGCAGGAACTCGGAGGCGTGATTCCGCTCGAAGTCATCGTGGACACCCGCGAGCCCGGCGGCGTCAACTCGTCGAGCGTTCTGCGTCAAATCGAAGATTTTCAGCGCTCGTTGGACACCCTGCCCAACATGTCGCGCAGCGTGAGCGTCGTTGACTTTTTGAAGTACAGCCGACAGGCATTTTACGGCGGAATGCCCGAGTTTTACGAGCTTCCGTCTGCAGCCGAGCGACGCCAGATTGCCGCGCTGCTGCCGAGCGGAGCCGCCACCGCGAATCAGGCATTGACCTCGGGGCTTGTAGACAAAGACAACCAGCGGTTGCGCGTGACCGTTCAGGTTCAGGACCTGCCTCGTCCCGAAATGATCGAGGTGATTAAAGCCATTCAGCACAATGCCGACGCCGTGTTTGACCGCGAGCAGGTGGACGTGAGCTTCTCAGGGGCGGGCCTGATTTTTTTGCGCTCGACAGAGTTTTTGATCGACAACTTGCTGAAGAGTTTGGTTTTGGCGGTCTTGGTGATTTCGATCCTTATGGCGAGCCTCTTTCGCTCGTGGCGAATGATGATTGTGGCCATTGTGCCCAATCTACTACCGTTGATCATGACGGCGGGCATTATGGGCTGGTTCGGAATCCCCGTCAAGCCATCCACCGTGCTCATCTTCTCGATCGCATTCGGAATTTCAGTGGACGATACCCTGCACCTGCTGTCGCGCTACCGCCAGGAGCTGCACCTCAACGGAGGGCGCATCGCCAACGCGGCCCTCAGTGCCATCCACGAGACGGGGGTGAGCATGTTCTACACTTCGGTGGTGCTTTTTGCGGGATTTATGATCTTTTTAGCCTCAAATTTTGGCGGAACCCAAGCCCTCGGCCTCTTGGTGTCGATTACTTTAGGCTTCGCCATGTTCTCTAACCTTTTGCTGCTGCCTTCGCTGCTTATGTCGCTTGATAAAGTGATGAATGCCAAAGAGCAAGAGGTTTCGCTGGCCGAACTCTCAGATGACGAATAAGCTATGAAAGGTATCATTTTGGCCGGCGGTTCCGGCACCCGACTCCATCCGCTCACGCACAGCATCAGCAAGCAGCTCATGCCGGTGTACGACAAGCCGATGATCTACTACCCGCTGTCGACC
>DMDX01000149.1:1062-5199 GCA_003451355.1 Cryomorphaceae bacterium | reverse complement strand
CAGCACGAGCCCAACGGCTTGGCGCAGGCATTCGTGCTGGGCCGCGACTTCATTGGCGACGACGCGGTGGCGCTGGTTTTGGGCGACAATATTTTTTACGGAACCCAAATGCCCAGCATTCTGCAAGCCTCGGCGAACCCCCAGGGGGGCGTCGTGTTTGCCTACCCCGTGAGCGATCCTGAGCGCTACGGAGTGGTCGAGTTTGACGCCCAGGGCAAGGCCCTCTCGATCGAAGAAAAGCCCGTGCAGCCCAAGAGCAACTACGCGGTCCCCGGCCTGTACTTCTACGACAACCAAGTCGTCGACATCGCCGCCAACCTCAAGCCCTCGCCCCGCGGCGAGTACGAAATCACCGACGTCAACCGCGAGTACCTGCGGCGCGGCGAGCTCAGCGTCCAGATCATGGACCGCGGCACGGCCTGGCTTGACACCGGGACCTTCGAAAGCCTCATGGAGGCCGCCCAGTTCGTACAAATCATCGAGCGCCGCCAAGGCCTAAAGGTGGGTTGTATTGAAGAGGTTGCCTACCGCCAGGGCTTTATTGATGCCGCACAGCTCGAGGCCCTTGCGGCTCCGCTCGTGAAAAGTGGTTATGGAGCCTACTTGCGCGCCCTCCTTCGCTAAACGTTAAGCCCCGTGCGGGCGCTTTGAATACCCCTTGAAATGCAGTCCGTAGAACGCCTCCAACGAACCTTTCTCAAAGCCCTCGAGTCGTCGATGGGCGAGCCCGAGTGGAGCCGCCAGCCCGACCGGCTGTACGCCCCCCAGCGCTACATCTTAGCCATGGGCGGAAAGCGCCTTCGTCCTGTGCTCGCGCTCATGGGCGCCGAAGCAGTCGGAGCCAAGGCTGAGCTTGCGTTGCCGGCAGCCCACGCCGTCGAGCGCTTCCACAATTTTTCGCTCATACACGACGACATCATGGATGCGGCTCCGCTTCGCCGTGGCCAAGCCACAGTGCACGAGCGCTGGGGAGTGAATACCGCGATTTTGAGCGGTGATGCGCTGTTTGCCCTGGCGTTTAAGGCACTTGAATCGGCTCCGAAGGCGGTGCTGCCCGACCTCTACCGGGTGTTTACTCAAACTGCCCTCGAAGTCTGCGAAGGCCAGCAGTGGGACATGGATTTTGAGCACGAGGACCGCGTCGAAGAGGGCGCCTACCTGCGCATGATTCGCTACAAAACCAGTGTTTTGCTTGGGTGCGCACTTGAAATGGGCGTGCTGAGCGGTGGCGGGTCGGTCGAGTTGGCCAAGGCGCTGTATTCGGTTGGTCTTGAACTCGGAACTTCGTTTCAGATCCACGACGACCTGCTCGACGCCTTTGGCGACCCCGCCAAAACAGGAAAGCAGGCCGGGGGCGACTTGATTCAGGCTAAAAAGACCCTCCTTTGGATTGAACTCGGTCGCCGAAGCCCAGAACACATCCAGGAGGCGCTCGCGCTTCACGGTGAGGAGCGTGTCGGTTATTTGGTCGAAGCCCTCGAAACCACCGGAGTGCGTGCCCACGTCGAAGAGCGCCGCCGCGTCCACTTTGATCTGGCCCTTGAGGCCCTCGAGCATGCGGGTTCGCTCGGTGCCCGCACGGGTGATCTTAAAGAGCTCGCCAATTGGCTTTTTTCCCGAGAATCCTAGGCGTTTTGGGCGTAATTTTGCACGGAATTTAGCTTGTATGGATCGCTTTTCTTTTCTCGGCAGTGCGCACGTAGCGTACTTAGATGACCTCTACCAACAGTACGTCGAGAATCCCGATTCTGTAGAGCCTTCGTGGAAGGCGTTCTTTCAAGGATACGACTTTGCGCGCAGTCCGTACGGCGATGACCTCGAGTCAGTGGTCGCGCCGGTGGGCCCCGAAATTCCCGAGGAGCTCCGCAAAGAGTTCATGGTGCTCAACCTCATCAACGGATACCGCACCCGCGGGCACCTCTTTACCCAGACCAACCCGGTCCGTGAGCGCCGTACCTACAAGCCCACGCTGGACCTCGAGAATTTTGGCCTCTCGGCTGCAGACCTTGACAGCAGCTTTCAGGCCGCGGTAGAAGTTGGATTGCCTGGCCCCGCTCCGCTTCGCGAGATCGTCGACCACCTCCAGGCCATTTACTGCCGTTCGATTGGCGTCGAGTACATGTACATCCGCGACCCGCAGGTTATTAAGTGGGTTCAGAACTTCATTCACCCGAACGACAACTATCCTGTCTTGGGCGCAGACGAAAAGAAGCACATCCTTCACAAGCTCAACGAGGCCGTTGCGTTTGAAAACTTTTTGAACACCAAGTTTGTCGGCCAAAAGCGCTTCTCGATTGAGGGAGCTGAATCGCTGATTCCCGGCCTTGACTTTATGATGCAGCGCGCCGCGGAACTCGGCGTCGAGGAGGTCGTGCTCGGCATGGCCCACCGCGGTCGCCTCAATGTGCTCACCAATATTTTTGGCAAGCCCGCCCGCCAAATCTTTAGCGAATTTGAGGGCAAGGAGTTTGACGACGAAGAGGGCTTTGACGGCGACGTAAAGTACCACTTGGGGTACACAGCGACGCGCGAGCTCCGCAATGGCCGCAAACTCAAACTCAACATTTCGCCCAACCCCTCGCACCTCGAGGCCGTGGACGCGGTGGTTGAGGGCATCGCCCGCGCTAAGGGCAACACCAACTACGGAATGGACCGGTCCAAGGTGCTTCCGATTCAAATTCACGGTGACGCGGCAGTGGCCGGCCAAGGCATTGTCTACGAAGTCGTGCAGATGGAGCGCCTCGACGGCTACGGCACTGGTGGAACCATTCACCTCGTCATCAACAACCAGGTCGGATTCACCACCAACTACCTCGACGCGCGTTCCTCGACCTATGCGACCGACGTGGCCAAGGTGGTACTGGCTCCGGTACTGCACGTGAACGGCGACGACGTAGAAGCGGTGGTGCACGCCATGCGCTTCGCGATGGAATACCGCCAGCACTTCGGACGCGACGTATTTATTGACCTGCTCTGCTACCGCAAGTACGGCCACAACGAGGGCGACGAGCCCCGCTTCACCCAGCCGCTGCTGTACAAGGCGATTGCGCGCCATCCGAATCCGCGCGAAATCTACCACGCCAAGTTGCTCGCCCAGGGCGCGGCCCACGCCAACCTCGTCAAAGAGATGGAAGTGGAGTTCAAGGACATGCTCGAGGGCCACTTTGGCGAAGCCAAGCAGATCGCCAAGAACGTGATTGTTCCGTTCATGGAAGACGAGTGGGCGCCCTACCCGGCAGCAAAGCGCGGACAAATCCTCGAGCTTCCGACCACAGGAGTCGAACGCAACCAGCTCGAGTCGGCAGCCACGGCGTTGACCACGTTACCCGAGGGCAAAAAGTTTTTGAACAAAGTCTCGCGCCTCATCGCCGACCGCCACGACATGGTCTTTGGCCGCAACGCGCTGGACTGGGGCATGGCCGAGAACTTGGCCTACGCCACCTTGCTTCAAGATGGCTTCAACGTGCGCATTTCGGGCGAAGACGTCGAGCGCGGAACCTTCAGCCACCGCCACGCCGTGCTCAAACTCGAGGACAGCGAAGAGGAGTACATTCCGATGAATTCGGTTCCGGGTAAAAAGGGACGGTTTGCCATCTACAATTCGCACTTGTCAGAGTACGCGGTGCTCGGATTCGACTACGGGTACGCCATGGCCAGCCCCGAAACCCTCGTGATCTGGGAGGCCCAATTCGGCGACTTTGCCAACGGAGCCCAAATCATCATCGACCAATTCATCAGTGCCGCCGAAGACAAGTGGAAGACTCAGAACGGCTTGGTGATGCTGCTTCCGCACGGATACGAAGGCCAAGGCGCCGAGCACTCCTCAGCCCGCCTAGAGCGCTTTTTGCAGCTTTGCGCCGAGGACAACATGGCCGTCTGCAACCCGACCACGCCGGCCAACCACTTCCACTTGCTGCGCCGCAGCATGCACTGGAGCTTCCGCAAGCCGTTAGTGGTGATGAGCCCCAAGAGCCTCTTACGCCACCCCAAGGCTGTGTCGACGGTCGAAGAGCTTACGCAGCGTAGCTTCCAGCCGCTGATTGGCGACTCGACGGTGAATCCTGCCGAGGTGCGCAAGGTGGTGTTCTGCTCGGGCAAGCTCTACTACGAACTCGAAGAGGCCCGCGCCGAACGCGG
>DMDX01000149.1:0-797 GCA_003451355.1 Cryomorphaceae bacterium | reverse complement strand
CTCGCCAAGTACCCAGCGGACGCCAAGCTCGTATGGGCTCAGGAAGAGCCCGCCAACATGGGCGCCTGGACCTTCTTGCTCGCGAACTGCGACCTCAGGCTGCAGCGCGTGTCGCCGCCGGCCTCGGCGGCTCCGGCCAGCGGATCGCACCAAGCCGCCCACCACATTCAGCACCGCCTGATCGCCCAAACTTTTGACTGCTAAAACCACGTACCCATGATCCTCGATATGAAGGTGCCCTCTCCGGGCGAATCGATTAGCGAAGTAGAAATCGCCACCTGGCTCGTCAGCACGGGCGACTACGTCGAAAAGGACCAGGCCATCGCCGAGGTGGATTCAGATAAGGCTACCCTCGAGCTTCCGGCTGAGGCTGCTGGGGTCATCGAAATTTTGGTCGAGCCCGGAACCACCGTGGCCGTGGGCCAAGTGGTGTGCCGCATTGATACTTCGGCGGCTGCGCCAGAGGGCGGATCCAAGCCCGCTGCCGCAAGCGCTACGCTCAATCCGATGCCTCTAGCTGCCGCTCCGGCACCAACCGCCGCGACCTACGCGACCGGAACGGCTTCGCCTGCCGCCAAAAAGATCCTTGCCGAGAAGGGCATGGACGCCAGCCAGGTGGCCGGAACCGGCAAGGACGGCCGCATCACCAAAGAGGACGCGGTGAACGCCAAGGTTGCGATGGGTTCCTCCCCCGTTTCAGGGCGCGGCGAGACCCGAACCCGCATGAGTGCGCTGCGCCGCAAGCTAGCCACCCGCCTTGTGAGCGTCAAGAACGAGACCGCGATGCTGACCACCTT
>DMDX01000069.1:17891-32130 GCA_003451355.1 Cryomorphaceae bacterium | reverse complement strand
ACCCCCTTGGTAGGCCATCGGAGCGTCGGCGTACACGGATACGGCATCGAGCCACGCCGAAGCGGACGTGTTTGCGCTGCGCTCTAACGTGAGGTTCACTGATCCCCAAGGGGTGGCGCTTCCTACTTGGTTCCATGCTTGGCTTGTCCAACGCGCATACGTATCTCCACTTACTCCGGATACCGTTTGAAAACTCAATGCGCCCACAAATCCCTGGCCGGTGCGCAGTTCTAACTTGGGCCCAAAGACCGTGGTGCGTCCCGCAGCCGAAAGCGTGAACCGCGCTGTGGATTGGGCATCCAATCGCCCGAGTCCGAGGTCAATTGTTCGCGAAAGCGTGTAGTCAAAACTTTCACCCATCCACATTCGGCCGCTTCCGACAAGGTTTACTAAGTCGAGCTCGTGCCACGCCACAAACGTGTAGCGGTCGGTGAACTGCGGCGATGCTACGGTGGGTCCGTAGGTCGGCATTGGGGTTCCGCCCTCAGTAGCAGTGACGAAGTAGACCTGCTGGTCTGAATACGGATGGGTCGTGCGGATCCAGCGCTGCATGCTTGCATCGTAGTTCCACACGTGCGGAGCCTGACCCAAAAAGTAGACTGCATCGTCCGCGTGAATCATTCCGTCGCCCCCGTCCTCAATTCGAATGGGCAATGCGCTAAGGTCACGCGCCTCGCCTTGATTGGCATTTACTTCAGAAAGCACGCCTGCGTTCCGACCCCAAATCCCCACTGAACTCGAGGGAATGGGCAGCGGACCCAAGCCCAATTGCTGGAATTCGGACCCCTTTATTCGGTAAATACCATCTTCAGTTACTCGAACTTCCGCCCACAAGCCCTTGCGAAGCACCGATTCTACAGGCCACGATTGCGCCCAAAGTCCCGATACCGCAAGCGACATCAGGTAGAAAAATCCGAGTATTTGGGTACGAAAGTGCTGCATTCTGCGTTCAAAGTTCGTAAAGTCCAACGCGGTTTTCGGACATATCGTTTACAAACGCTCGGAAAATCGTATAATTGTGGCTCCAAATGATGCCTTATTCCATGGCCCTACGACGCCTGATTGCGATCGCCCTATTGTTGATACACGCTTGGTCCGCACAAGCGCAAGATCCGCATTTTACGCAGTACTACGCGAATCCACTCTACCTAAATCCCGCATTTGCAGGGGTTAAGTCGTGTCCACGCGTCACTACGAATTACCGAAATCAGTACCCCTCTTTGGGCGTTTACCAGACGTTTTCGGCGTCCTACGACCAGTATGTAGACGGTTTAAACGGCGGAATTGGCGTGCTGATCATGCAGGACGAGGCCGCCAACGGAGACCTCTCGCTAACGGAAGCGTCCGGAATTTACTCCTACCACTTAAAAGTCAACCGCGACTTTATGCTTCTTTTTGGAGCCCAGGCCACCTTTCGCCAGCGTTCACTGAACTGGAACAATCTGACGTTCCCCGACATGATCGACCCATTCTTTGGGTTTGTCAAGCCGACCAACGAGATTCGTCCTGATGAAACCACCGTTCAGCAGTTCGACCTCAGCTTTGGCATGCTCGGTTTTACCGAAAACTTTTATGTCGGAGCCTCGGCCCACCACGTTACGCAACCCAATGAGGCGTTTTTGAGCACATCGACCCTGCCCATCAAGGTGACCGCACAAGCGGGCGCTACCATTCCATTGGGTCGCAAGCGCCTCTATAATGAGCTCGACAACCTTCTTATTCCCAACGTGGTGTACCAGACTCAAGGCGGTGCGCACCACATGACCTTGGGGATGTCGTTTAACCGCGGCGTACTAACTGGTGGTCTTGGATACCGTCAAGCTTTAGGTGTGGTAAGCACCAACCCTGACGCACTCATTGCCATCATCGGAATCGCTCCAAACGATGTACCCTGGAAATTCGGGTATTCGTACGACTACACAATTTCTGCGTTGGGCAACGCGTTAGGTGGTGCCCATGAAGTCTCTCTTTCGTACCAGTTCCCTTGCCGTAGCCGCCGGACGCGCTACAGCGAGGTTAAGTGTCCAAAATTCTAACCTTCTCACTATGAAGCGTTCACTTTTATCTACTTCGATCGCCTTCGGCGCGCTGATCCTTTTAGCCACGAGCTGTGGCAAAACGGCTTCGAACACCACGGGCATGGCGCTCAACGACCGCAAAAACGGCGGATTTCAAATCAACCTCAAGTACAAAGGGCAAGAAACAGGCCCAGGTCTCGTATTTGTTGAGGGCGGTAGCTTCATCATGGGTCGCGTTGAAGAGGACGTGATCAAGGACTGGAACAACCAACCCCGCCGCGTCACCGTCGCGTCATTCTACCTCGACGAAAACGAAGTTACCAATGCCGACTACCGCGAATACCTCTACTGGCTCCGCCGTGTGTACGACTACGACTACTACCCACAGATCTACCAATCAGCACTACCTGATACGCTAGTATGGCGCGACAAACTCGGCTTGAACGACATGTACGTAGAGAACTACCTGCGCCACCCAGCCTACAACTTCTACCCCGTAGTTGGAGTCAACTGGGAACAAGCGATGCGCTTCTGCCAGTGGCGCACCGACCGCGTCAATGAGCAGATCCTCATCGACAATGGCGTCTTGAATGTGATGAATACTCAGGCCGACGACCAAAACTTTAACAGCGAAGTCTATCTCTACAAGCAGGGTGAATACACCCAGCAAAACCGTCGTGGCCTCAAGGACTTGAGCCCCGCCCAAGTCTACGGTAAAGAAGGACGTCCTGCCCGTATTGAGGATGGCATCCTGCTTCCGAAGTACCGCCTCCCAACAGAGGCCGAATGGGAATACGCCGCGTATGCCGAAATCGGCCAGCGTGTGTACAACCGCCAAATTGACCGCAATAAGTACACCTGGAATGGCTCTTCGATGCGCAACCGCGACAAGAAAGTTCAAGGCGATATGCTTGCCAACTACAAGCGCGGCGCGGGCGACAATATGGGCGTAGGTGGCTACCTCAACGACCAAGCCAACATCACCATGCAGGTGAAGTTCTATCCCCCGAACGACTTTGGCTTGTACGACATGGCAGGCAACGTGGCTGAATGGGTCCTCGACGTCTACCGTCCCCTTTCTGCGCAGGACATGGACGACCACCGCCCGTTCCGTGGTAATGAGTTCAAGACCTTTGACGATAACTACGAAGGACTTGGCGAACTCGCCGTACTCACCGAGCCTCAGTATGAGGTGCGCGAAAATGGCGATAGCGTTCTTGTGCGTCTTCCAGGCCAGCTTCCGCAGCGCTCAGTGACCGTTGAAGAGAACCTCAAGCGCCGCAACTACCAGAAGTCGGACTACCGCGACTTTATGGACGGCGATGTCGAATCATCACTCAACTACGACAACGGTGGAGAAGAAGAAATGGGCAACCAGATGTACGTCTACGGTGAGTCTACGTTGATCGGAAACACAACCCGCGTGTACAAGGGTGGCTCATGGCGCGATCGTGCCTACTGGCTTTCTCCGGGTAGCCGCCGCTTCCTTGAGCAAGATCAGGCCACCGACTACATCGGATTCCGTTGTGCAATGGACCGTGTAGGCTTCCAAAACGAAGACAGCAAGCGCTCGAAGTCTTCTCCGAAGCCCAAGCAAGACAAGTTCGTACGCTACCGTCCGTAGAACCATGGACCAACTTTATGCGCGCTTTGATGCGCGCGTAGGAGTCTGCTCCGACAGCCGTTCACTGGCTTCGGGGCAGATTTTTTTTGCACTCCGCGGAGGCAACTTCAACGGTAACCTCTTTGCCCCTAAGGCTCTTGACCTCGGTGCTTCCACGGTAGTCGTGGACGAACTCGTAGAAGGGCTAAATCCAAGTGATCCTCGGGTCGTGCTCGTACCCGATGTACTTATCGCCCTACAGGACCTCGCTCGTACCCACCGAAGAGCTTGGGGCAAAACGGTTGTTGGATTAACCGGAAGCAACGGAAAGACCACTGCCAAAGAGCTGTTTGCGCACGTGCTTAGCCAGCAATTCGACGTGCTCGCCACCTACGGCAACTTGAACAACCACATTGGCGTGCCCTTGACGCTCTTAAAACTCCAACCGGAGCACGAAGTTGCGGTAATCGAAATGGGTGCCAACCACCAAGGTGAAATCGCAGAATTAGCTTCGATTGCTGAACCCAATCTGGGCTACGTAACCAACTTCGGACTCGCCCACCTCGAAGGTTTTGGTGGACCTGAAGGAGTCATACGGGGTAAATCCGAGCTGTACCGCTACCTCAACACATCGCAGGGAACGGCCATGGTGTACTACGGCGATGCCCGGCAATTGGCTGAAAGTCGCGAACCACGAATCGTATTTGGCTCTGGCGACACCTTCACTGCCGACGAAGAGGGACGAATGGCCATCACATGGCGCGAAACCACCGCGAAGAGCCACCTCATCGGCGACTTTCAGGACAGGGCACTCAGTGCTGCGGTAGCGCTAGGTACCCACTTTGGATTGAATGATTCCGCCATTGCCTGCGGAATTGACGCCTATGTGCCTCAAAACAACCGAGGAGAATGGCGGTCCGTAGGTGCATACCGCGTCTTTATGGATGCCTACAACGCCAATCCGAGCAGCATGGAAGCAAGCATTCGGAATGCCGCCCAACGACTCAACCCAGACAGCACAATCTACGTTGCTGGGGACCTCTTTGAATTGGGAGATTATGCGGCCGAAGCGCACCAGCGCATGGTTGATTTCATGACCGAACTCGGGGTTACGCACGCCGTACTCGTGGGGCCACTTTTTGCGGCCACGAAGCACCCGTTTGTGGCCGTGGCAACAACTGAAGAACTTTGCGCATTGTGGACCTCAAATCCGCCCAAAGCTGCGCAGATCTGGGTCAAGGGATCGCGCGGAATGGCTCTTGAAAAAGCCGTTGCAGTGCTCGATCAGAGCGCGTAGCGCACTCCGGTCGAAAGGGTTACCCACAACGGATACTCTCTGTAGGCCGTCGTAGGCGTTGCCTCAAACTCACCAAAGGCATTGTCGAGGCCTAGAAGGCCAAACCAACCCCAGTGTTCGCTGAGCTTGATCGACGAACCAATTTCGATTCCGGCAGAGGTGATGCGCTGGGCTACGTTCCCGCTCGCGCCGTCGCGGTCGACAGACTCCAAAAACCGGTAGGCAAGCGGAACCCACACCTCGAGCGTCGTCTCGTCGTTCATCTGCGTGGCAAAACCAAGGCGTCCGCGAAGCATAAAATAGTGGCTCTGCGTCCGCAAAAGGTTGTCGCGGTCCGCACCCTGGCGGTAGCTAAAGTTGCTTTGCGCCGCGTCAAAACCGAGTCGAAACGGCTTTACGTGGGCATTGACTGAGAGGCCGTAGGCTCCGCCAAACCCACCGCGAAATACGTCGGTGACGACGGGCTGCTCGCCCACCACTTCGGCAGCCGTACGGCGAAACACCGTATTGGCCTGAATGAACGGAGCAATCGAAACCGTGCGGTCGCGAACATCGCTGTCCGTGTAAAATACTTGAGCGCGAAGTGGGAACGCCACGGCAATGAGCGCGACGGCCGTGGTAATTTTTACGATAATTTTTTCCATTTCTCAGTAAATGCGAGGATTAAGTTCGGGATTCCCGCCGGATTTTTACCACCTGCGGACGCATAAAAAGCTTGGCCACCGCCACCGCCTTGAATGTGGCTTCCCAGCTCGCGAACCCAATTGCCGGCGTGCACGTGGCTGAGGGCTTGGGTTCCGGCACCGAGGTGGGCCTGCGCCTTTCCGTCCTCATCAATGGCGATGAGCACGACAAGGTCGGGGTGTTCTTGGGTCAGTGCAAACACGAGGTCTTTTGCGGCAGCGGCTCCGAGCGGAAGCTGCGCTGCAATCCAGCGGAGCCCAGCATGTGACTCGGCCTGGTGAATCAAATCACCTTGCGCGTCTGCGGCTTGCGCCCGCTGAAGTCCTTCTAGCTTCTTCTTGACCTCGGCCACTTGGGCGCGTAGGTCCTGGATCACTCCAGCGGGATTGGCGTTCTTGGCTTCGTCCACGACGTCGAGCCACTGGCGGCGTATCCCTTTGAGGTAGGCCTCTGCCGATGCTCCAGACAGCGCTTCGATGCGGCGAATTCCCGCAGCCACGCTGGATTCAGAAACGAGTACAAAGGGCGACAGCATGCCCGTTGCGGCCACGTGGGTTCCGCCACATAATTCAATGGATTCGCCGAACTGAATGACGCGCACGGCGTCACCGTACTTCTCGCCAAACAAGGCCATGGCACCCAAGGCTTTGGCCTCTTCGATGGGAACGGAACGGCGCTCGACTAGGGGCTGGTTGGCGCAAATTACGGCCGCAACGTGGCCTTCAATAGCCTCCATTTCTTCGGGAGAAACCTTTTGAAAGTGGCTAAAGTCAAAGCGCAAGGTCTCGGGTGAAACCAGTGAGCCGCGCTGCTCGACGTGGGTTCCGAGTACCGTACGAAGGGCGTGGTGCAGAAGGTGCGTCGCACTGTGATTTTGGGCCGAGGACGAGCGGCGGTCGGCATCAACCACAAGGTGAACTTCAGAAGTCCACTCTGCAGGCGAAGTGGCCAACGTATGCAAAATCATCCCTGTTTCTTTGGTCGTTGAAAGCACCTCAATGCGCTCACCACCAAATTCAACCCAACCCTGATCGCCGACTTGGCCTCCCCCTTCGGGGTAGAACGGTGTGGGCTCAAAGCAGGCTTGAACGACAGGGCCCTTGGCCGTTTCGACGCTGCGGTAGCGCAAAAGCTGTCCCGTAGCCTCCAACTGATCGTAACCGACAAATCGGTCGGCTGGACCTTCACTGCACACCGTCCAGTCGCCCACTTTTTGGGCAGAAGCTTGGCGCGAACGGGTCTTTTGGGCCTCCATCGCGAGGGCAAAACCCTTTTCGTCGACACTTTTGCCCTGCTCGCGGCAAATCAGCGACGTCAGGTCAAGTGGGAATCCAAACGTATCGTAGAGTTCAAAGGCGCGCTCACCAGATAGCACGTCCGAATCGGCCAGGGCAATATCAAGGCGTTTGAGTCCCGATTCGAGGGTACGCAAGAACGCAAGCTCTTCTTCGCGAATCACTTGGCGAATAAAGTCGGCGCGCGCTGGCAGTTCAGGGTACGCGGAACCCATGGTAAGCACCATCACATCTACCAATTCCGCCATAAAAGGCTCGCGGAATCCGAGTGTGGAGTATCCGTAGCGAATGGCGCGGCGTAGAATGCGGCGAATGACGTAGCCGGCTCCGTTCGAGGCAGGCATTTGGCCGTCGGCAATGGCAAAGGCGACCGCTCGGATGTGGTCCGAGGCCACGCGCATTGCAATGTCCGTGCGCTCGTTCGAACCGTAGCTTAGGCCGCTCAAGGCCTCAAGGCGGCGCAAGTAGGGCTTGAACACTTCGGTGTCGTAGTTGGACGAAGCCCCCACCACGGCCCGGGCAAGTCGCTCAAAACCCATCCCGGTATCGACGTGCTGGGCGGGCAACTCCACAAGCGAAGCATTCGCCTTGCGCTCGAACTGCATGAATACGAGGTTCCAGATTTCAATCACCTGGGGGTCGTCGTTATTGACCAGTGCGGCTCCATCCACCGCGGACCGCTCGCCGACTCCGCGCAAATCCACGTGAATTTCAGAACAGGGTCCGCAGGGGCCCGTGTCACCCATCTCCCAGAAGTTGTCCTTTTTGCTTCCGTACAGGATTCGGTCGGGAGCAATGTGCTTGAGCCACATACCCTTGGCCTCGTCGTCGGCAGCCAGTCCATCGCCCTGATCACCTCCAAACACGGTCACGTAGAGGCGGTCCTTCTCAAGCTTGCAGACCTCCGTGAGGAATTCCCAGGCCCAATCAATGGCCTCCTGCTTAAAGTAGTCTCCAAAGGACCAGTTGCCGAGCATTTCAAACAACGTGTGGTGGTAGGTGTCAATACCCACCTCCTCGAGGTCGTTGTGCTTGCCACTGACGCGCAGGCACTTTTGGCTGTCCGCAATCCGCGCGTGAACTACCGGCTTGGCACCGATGAACACGTCTTTAAACGGATTCATTCCCGCGTTGGTAAACATCAGCGTGGGGTCGTCCTTAATCACCAGCGGAGCCGACGGCACAATCACGTGCCCCTTAGAGGCGAAAAAGTCTAAATACGCTTGGCGGAGTTCTGTCGGATTCATGCGGGTGGTTTTGCCTACTTTTGAAGTATACAAAAGTATGCGCCGCGCCAAGTACATCTACGACCCGTTGACCCTCGCCTACCACAAGGTCGAGCGCACCTGGAAGCACCTGCTGCGGGACACCTCATTATTCCTGCTCGGCTCGATGCTCATGGGGCTCATTTTCTTTTTCGGAATCCAGTACTTCATGGACTCTCCCGAAGAAAAAGCGCTGAAGCGCCAACTTGAAATCTCTGAAGAAACCTACCGCGAACTTGAAGAGCAAATCCAAGAATTAGGCGCGGTCGCTGCGGAACTCGAGCGCCGCGACAACGAAGTCTACCGAGTTATTTTGGAATCGGAGCCACCCGCATCGTGGGTGCGGCAAAGCGGGCTCCCTTTGGATGCTGACCGCTACGAGAAAATTCGCGGACTTTCAAACGAAACCTTGCTTGACCGCAGCCTGCGCAAGGTAGACGACTTGAAAAAGCGGCTTGCGGTGCATTCCGCCAGCCTCGACGAGGTTGCCGACCTCGCACAGCGCAAAGGCGAAATCCTCAAGGCCCTTCCCGCGATTCGACCTGTAAAAGACCAACCAAGCATTCGCTTCTCTTCGGGATTTGGATACCGCATCGATCCCATCTTTAAGGTCAGTAAGCTTCACCAAGGAGTGGACTTCTCAGCCAAACAGGGCACGCCGATTTATGCCACTGCGAACGGAGTTATTGCTTCAAACGAACTCTACGGTGGACGTGGATACGGCAAGCACCTGACCATTAGCCACGGCTACGGTTACCATACGCTCTATGCACACATGAGCCGGGTCGTTCGTCGCAAAGGTCAACGAGTGAAGCGCGGAGATCTTATCGGCTACATCGGAAACACCGGTAAATCCACCGCCCCCCACCTGCACTATGAGGTCATCTACCGCGGACGCCGAGTAAATCCAATTAATTTCTTTTTCAACGACTTGACCCCTGCGGAGTACAATAAACTTCTCGCACAAGCCGCTGCCAACAACCAATCGTTCGACTAATGATTCCGACAGAATTCACCAAGCGCTACTATAGCATCGGCGAAGCTGCCGCCATCTTTGAACTCAACACGTCCGCATTGCGGTTTTGGGAAAAAGAGTTTCCGGAACTACAGCCCAAAAAATCCGAGGCCGGCGCACGTAAGTACAGTACCAAGGACATGGAGCTGCTGCGAAAAATCCACTTCTTGGTCAAAGAAAAGGGATTCACGTTAGAAGGTGCACGCCAAAAACTAAAGCATGCCCCCGAGGACTCCATACAAACCGAAGACTTGGTACGGCGTTTGCAGAATGTGAAAGCCGAACTTGACCAACTGGCAAAAACGATTAAAACCTTACCATGAACCGTTCTACGATCATTCTTCTCTCCGTCCTCGGCGGCTTTGTCCTCATCCTTCTTTGGGGCGTCGGTGCCTACAACCGACTCGTTGGTTTGAGCGAAAGCACAGAGAGCCAATGGGCTAATGTCCAGTCGGCCTACCAGCGCCGCGCGGACCTTATTCCCAACTTGGTTTCGACGGTGAAAGGCTACGCGGATTTTGAAAAGTCTACCCTGACCGACGTAATCGAAGCCCGCTCAAAAGCCACATCCGTTCAAATCAGTGCTGACAATCTTACTCCAGATAAAATTGCGGAATTCCAAAAAGCTCAAGGTGAACTCAAAGGAGCCCTTAGCCGTTTGCTTGTTTCAGTCGAGCGCTACCCCGACCTGAAGGCCAACCAAAACTTTCTGGCCCTGCAGTCGCAGCTCGAAGGAACCGAAAACCGCATCAACGTTGAGCGCGACCGATTCAACGAACAGGTTCGTACCTACAATTCATCGGTCAAGCGCATCCCCACCTCACTAGTTGCTGCCGTGGGTGGATTTGAGGCACGCGGATACTTTGAAGCCGAAGCTGAGGCCCAAGACGCCCCAGAAGTGAGCTTCGAATAATGCAGGTTCAAGCTCACGACGAACAACGTATTGTGGCTGCCATTGAGGCGGCCGAATTGGTGACATCCGGTGAAGTCCGTGTGCACCTCAACGACACGTGCTCGGGTGACCCACTGCGCGACGCCCAAAAGCAGTTTCAAAAGCTCGGAATGCACCGCACCGCGGAACGCAACGGCATCCTATTCTTTCTAGCCCTTGAAAGCCACAAGTTCGCTGTGGTGGGCGATTCGGGAATCCACGCAAAGGTTGGCCAGTCCTTTTGGGAAGGCATTCGGGACCACATGGTTCCGGAACTCAAAGAAGGCCGCTGGGTTGATGCGCTCGAACTCGGAATCGCAGAATCGGGTCGGGCACTCGCCGAACATTTTCCGCACCAAGGCCGCAGCGACCGCGACGAACTCAGCAACGAAGTTTCACGCGGATGAGGCTTCTTATTCTATTTGCACTCGCAGCCTTTAGCCTCCAGGCTCAGCCTTGGGAGAAGCCCAGCCCCTCAGAGGGACTGATTGTGTGGCGCAACACTGCACCCGTATTCGATGCCGCTGAAGAGGCCCGCCTTGAGGCCGTGCTTCAAGCAATTAACGATACGACCTCTACCCAAATAGCAGTCTTGTTTGTGGACCGCGTCAACGACGACCTCAACTTCGTAGCGGCCCAAACCGGCGAAGCTTGGGGCATCGGCCAAGCCGAAACAGACAACGGAATGCTCGTGCTTATCGCACTCGAAGACCGAAAGATGGCGATCCAAGTTGGGCGCGGCCTTGAGGCCACGGTCACCGACCTTGAAAGCCACCTACTCATTGAAAACGTGCTAAAGCCCGCCTTTCGCGAGCAGGCCTATGCTGCCGGAATTAAAGCCGTAGCCACGCAGGTGGCACAAATGCTCTCCGGTCAGTTTGTCGCGGTCGAATCCACCAAAGAGCGCAAGTTCCCCTTTGGACTGATTGCCATTGGCGTACTCATCCTCGTCGCGCTCGCGAAAAGCGGTGGTGGCGGAGGCGGAAGCCACCGAGGCATGTGGTACGGCCCGATGGGCGGCTACCCGGTCGGGGGCGGTTTTGGTGGCCGCGGAGGCGGTTTCGGCGGCGGTGGTTTCGGCGGAGGCGGATTTGGTGGCTTTGGCGGCGGAAGTTTTGGCGGCGGCGGCGCCAGCGGTTCGTGGTAATTTGCGACCTTTGCCCTCATGAACGTACTTCGCCCCATTCGAATCGGAGTCCTCGCCGGACTCAGCCTCCTTATTGTTAGTTGCGGTTCGCCGAAATTTAGCCTCGGAACCGACACCCAAGGCGCCGTCATTGCCGTGCGCAAACCCGTCCAGCAGCAGCTGAGCATTCAATCCATTCAAGTTGAATCAAGCGGAACCTGGACGAGCCCTGCCTTTCAAGTGAAGTATGCCGAGCGAAATGAAGTCGTACTCGGAACCAAAGGGGAGTCCGCCCTTCGCGTGACCGTTCCAGGTACCAAAGACGCCACTGCAGCTCAGGTCACCTTTCGCACCGCGCCAGGCAAGCCCCTGAAGACCAAGCTGGTCAAAGCCAAGTAAGCCATGGTCTACATTCAACGCCGCGAGGTGTTCAGTGCGGCCCACCGCCTGTACATCGATGCGCTCAGCACTGAAGAAAACGAGCGCCTTTTTGGCAAGTGTTCGTGGAACTACGGGCACGGACACAATTTCGATGTTTGGGTTACCGTCAAAGGCCAGGTCAATCCCGAAACGGGCTTTGTAATGAATTTGGCCGACCTAAAGGCCCTCATGATCAAGTACGTGATCGAGCCCCTCGACCATAAGCACCTGAATCACGACACGACGTTTATGCTCGGAATTCTTCCGTCGACCGAAAACCTTTCGATTGAAATCTGGAAGCAGCTCGCCGAGCCCATCGCCCAGTTCGGTGCGCAGCTGCACTGCGTCCGAGTGGTCGAAACCGAGAACAACGCCGTAGAGTACTACGGGGAGTAAACTTTTGGCCCACACGGCCGTTTTAAATTTTTAGCATGAAAAAAGCCTACGTTTTCCCGGGCCAAGGGGCCCAAGCACCCGGAATGGGGCAGGATTTGTTCGAAGCGCACCGCGCCATGTTTGAGCAGGCCGATGCGGTTCTTGGGTTCGGACTGACCGACCTCATGTTTCACGGCAGCATGGATGACCTCACGCAAACGAAAGTGACGCAACCCGCCATTTTTGTGCACAGCGTCATCAAGGCCGCCTCGCTCGGAACCGAGTTTCAACCCGACATGGTAGCCGGCCATTCCCTCGGCGAGTTTTCAGCCCTTGTGGCCGCCGGAGCCCTCAAGTTTGAAGACGGCCTTCGCCTTGTTGCCGAGCGTGCCCTTGCCATGCAAGATGCCTGCGACGCCGAGCCCTCGACGATGGCCGCCATTCTCGGACTGAGCGACGAGCAAGTCGAGCAAATTTGTGCCGAGACCCCTGGCGTGGTGGTTCCCGCGAACTACAATTCACCCGGCCAATTGGTGATCAGTGGCGCGCGCGCCGCGGTCGAAGCCGCGTGCGCTGCATGCAGCGCGGCCGGCGCCAAGCGGGCCCTGATTCTGCCGGTCGGAGGCGCATTCCACAGCCCGCTCATGGAGCCGGCCCGCGCGCGCCTCGCAGGGGCGCTTGATTCCGTTTCGATTCAAGCTCCGCGCTGCCCCATCTACCAAAACGTAGTGGCCGCTCCAGTCAGCGATCCCGAAGCCATCCGCGCCAACCTCAAGGCCCAACTCACTGGATCGGTCCGTTGGACCCAGTCAGTGCTCGCCATGGTTCACGACGGCGCCACCAACTTCTATGAAGTCGGACCCGGCAAGGCCCTGCAGGGCATGATCAAAAAAATTGCTCCAGAAGTCGAAGCGGTCAGCGCCTAATTAGTTACTAGCTACTGGCTACTAGTTTGATGGCCTCTCGCTTCACGGTTTTTCGTTAAATCCTTCGGTAGAAACCAGCAACTAGCAACAAGTAACGAGCAACGAGCAACCAGCAACCAGCAACTAGTAGCCAATCCCATGAAGTCGTCCTTCCGCGCCCCATCCAACATCGCCCTCGTGAAGTACTGGGGCAAGTACGGCGTGCAGTTGCCGAGCAACCCATCGATTAGCTTCACATTGGATGCTTGTGCGACAGAGACCACGCTTGAATTGACAGATGCTCCAGGAATCACCGTGGCGCTTGACGGGGTGGATACGCCGAGTTTCGTTCCGAAGGTGGCCCAGTTTGTCGACCGAATTGACGCACGGCACCCTTGGGTTAAAGACTACGGGTTCCGGGTGCAGACCCACAACACGTTTCCGCATTCCTCTGGGATTGCCAGTAGTGCGTCAGGAATGAGTGCCCTCGCGCTGTGTATTGTGGACCTTGCGCAGAAGCTGGGGCATGAAGTCGCCAACCCCATGCAAGAAGCTTCAGTGCTCGCCCGCTTGGGGTCCGGCAGTGCATGCCGTTCGGTCTACGGTGGACTTGTAGTTTGGGGTGAAACGCCTTCAGTTGAAGGATCGTCGCAGGATTTCGGGGTGGCCTACCCTGATGCGGTGCATGAAGTGTTCCGAAGCTACTGCGATACCGTGGCGCTCGTAGACGTGGGTCAAAAAGCGGTAAGTAGTTCGGCTGGGCACCAGTTGATGGAAGCGCACCCGTTCCGCACGCAGCGCTTTGCGCAGGCCCATGACCACTTAGCGGCGCTAAAGCCAATTTTGGCTGCAGGTGACCTCGACGCATTCATCGAATTGGTTGAGCTCGAGGCCCTGACCCTGCACGGATTGATGATGTCGAGCAGTCCAAGCTACATTTTGATGCGTCCAAATACCCTGCGCATTATTGAGGCTATTCGCGGGTTCCGCCGAGATTCTGGGGTGCCCATCAGCTTTACGCTCGACGCGGGCGCCAATGTGCACATCCTCTACCCTGCGGCGTTCGAACAAAAAGCCCTTCAGTTTGTTAAGGATAACGTGAAACCTTGGTGCAAAGACGGTCGCGTGATTGTGGACCGCGTAGGCCAAGGACCGGTATCTTTGCAGCAATGAATCTGAGCCCCAAGTACTTCGCCAAAATTCTTCTTTTCGGAGAGTACGGTGTCATCCGCGACGCCATGGCGCTTTCGATTCCGTACACGAGCTACTCGGGAGTCCTTCGACTTCCCGACGGTGAAGCGAGTT
>DMDX01000069.1:16732-17565 GCA_003451355.1 Cryomorphaceae bacterium | reverse complement strand
ACCTCGCTGCAGACTTGGACTTGCGCGCACTTCGTGCCGACCTCGACCGCGGACTCTATTTTGACTCGAGCATTCCACAAGGCTATGGTGTGGGTTCATCCGGAGCCATGGTGGCGGCGCTGTACGCACTGTACGCTCGGAATCCATTGCCGCTTGATGAGGCCAACGAACCAGAGAAGCTCATGATGCTTAAGGCCGAAATGGCCCAGATGGAGTGCTACTTTCACGGCAAGAGTTCAGGTATGGACCCCACGATTTGCTACCTGCAGCTACCGCTTCTGGTGCGTTCGTCTGAAGACTTGGGGACTGTTTCGATGCCGAGCCTTCCGACTGACGGCCGTGGCGGAATTTTCTTGCTGAACTCCGGGTCACCGGGCGAAACCCAGCCCATGGTCCAAATTTTCATGGACAAGCTCAAAGAGGAAGGCTTTCGCCACTTGATGACCGACCAGTTCAAAAAGTACAACGACGCCTGTGTATCTGCCTTTTTGGACGGAAAAACCGACGTACTCCTTCGTGAACTCAAGAAGCTGAGCGGTCTTGTGCTTGAGAATTTCGGCCCGATGATTCCGAACGACTACCACAACTTGTGGCAGAAGGGAATTGATACCAACGCCTACTACCTCAAGCTGTGTGGCTCAGGTGGTGGTGGATACATTCTGGGCTTTGCTCCGGACCTAGAGCATGCGAAGGCGGAACTCGATCCGCACCGAATGGACGTCGTCCTTCGCTTTTAAGCGAACGGCTATGCGGCGCCGAACCAAAATTCTGCTTCGCCTTACGGCATTTCTCAGCCTCGTTCGCTGGACCCACATTTTGTTTTTGACCGTAGC
>DMDX01000069.1:12387-16590 GCA_003451355.1 Cryomorphaceae bacterium | reverse complement strand
CGATCGCGACCACGGCGCTCATTGTGGCAGGGGGTTCGCTCTTCAATAGTTTTTACGACTTAGAACGCGACCTGATTGAGCGTCCCTGGCAGACCCTGCTCGAGCGCCCCGTAGCCCGCAAGTACGGAATGCAGTTAGCGTTCAGTTTTTATGCTGCAGGACTCATCACCTCGCTGCTCTCCCTTGAGTTAGCGGTTGCCCTATGCTACTGGCTTTTTGCGCTCGTCGTGTTTTTGTACTCCCACAAGCGAATGGGTTTTGGTGTGGCCGGAGCGCTTCTCGCCAGCCTATTGGCTTTTGGGCCACTGCTCTTGCTTGCGGGTGCGCTGCATCCTGGCTCTTGGCCGGGATTTCTTCGCGGACTCCCCTTGGCCCTAGCCATGATTGCATTGGAATGGCGCAGGCAGTGGGAGCGGCGCCAGATTCCGCACCGCAGCGAACCGCAGCGTATACAACTGAAGCGGCAGCAGTGGATCTACAAATTGCTATTGGCCTTAGCCCTGGGGTTGATACCGTGGATCTAGGCGCGCTTAGCGAAAGACGGTAAACATACCGCGGCGTTCCTCGACCAATCCGCCGGGAAGCCAAATAAACACCTTATAGCTGTACGGGCCGGCAGGAACTTTTTCGCCCCCGTAGGTTCCGTTCCAGCCATTTGGATCCTCGTCGCTGTGGAAAATTTGTAGGCCCCATCGGTTAAATACGGCCCATTCAAACTTTAGGACTCCGGTCGCGACGACGTTGAAGCGCTCGTTGACCGCGTCTCCGTTGGGCGTGAATGCCGACGGAATGTACACGTAGTGGTCCATCTTCAAATCAATCGGGTAGGCCAAGCTGTCGGTGCAACCCAAGCTGTCGCGCACGGCGAGTCCAACCCAGTAGGTTCCGGGGCGGCCGTATACGTGGCGGGGATGCACACGCGTTGAAGTATCGCCATCGCCGAAGAACCACCGCACATTGAGGGTGTCACTCGAATAGTTGGTAAATCCAACATCCAAAGGATTTCCAGGGTCTTGCAGGTAGCCAAATGAGGCGACCGGCTGGGGAACCACCCAGGCATAAATGGAGTCACGCGCCTCGATCAAGCAGTTGTCGGTGACTTTGTAGCGGAACCATTGGCTGCTCGCCGGTGATACCGTCCATGTACTACCTGACGGGCCGCCGCCGAGCCATTGAATGCTGCGGGTTCCGCGTCCGCCAGAGGCCACTGCCTCGAGCGTCACCGCATCGCCGGGGCACAAGAACAAGGTGTCAGACTCTGTGCGCAAGGAGTCGTACGGATCCACATAGATCGTGATGCTGTCGGTTCGCGGAGCGGTGCTGCACTCGTCCCAACTGAGGTAGCGGTACGTCGTGGTTAGGGCCGGCGCTACCGTGGCGAGAACTGTCTGCGTAGAATCATGTTCCCAGTATCCCCATCGAACGCCTTCACCCCCCGTCAAGGTGGCCCGAAGGACTGCACTTGAACCTGGACAGGCCAGTGTATCATCGCCCTGATCGAGGGTGAGCAACGCTTGGTGGGGCACTCGGTCACGCAACCAAATATCAACAGAATCCGCAGGGTATACGGCACAATCAGATGCTACCGGTAGCATTCGAACCCTTAATAATTCCGGAGCCTCTACAATCCCATCATCGACGGGCTCAAACCAAAGGGTGTCGGTGGTTTGACCGGGCAACAGGGTGAGCGACGAAGGGAGTGCAGATGCAAAATCAGCGGCACCAGCGGTTCCGACATACTGAAACTGAGCGGTAAGGGTATCGCTGGTCGCCCCTGCACGCTGAAAGAGCAGGTAGCTGCGGGCACAGCCCTCGACCATCACCGAATCGGTAAACGAGGCACCTGAGTTGGTGGTTGGCGCAAGCGATATGGTAGGCACCAAGAAACTACGAGCTCCGAGGAAGACTGCGGAATTCAAGGCTCCATCACTCACGTCAGAGATCATGAGCTTAATCGTATACGGAACACCGCATTTGACACCTGCCTTCGCGATAAATACGTCGGTAAAGCCTTCAAGATTTACGATGCTTGACCCGCCGGAATTCGAGTTGTAGTACGCCGCATGCGCAACATAGTTAGGGTTGGCGCTCAGACAGTTGCTTGCCGGATACGACCCCGACGGAAAGCCTTGGTTGATTGTATTTACGGCTACGGGAACGGTGGTTCCCGGAATCACTGCTAGGTTGACGGTGTCGATACGAAGGCTTCCGTTGGCATTGTACATCGGGGCCCCATTGATACCTGGACCGATGAGGAAGAATCCAAACACATCATTGAAGTTTGAGCAGGTGTAACCCGAATATTCTTTTGATCCGAAAATGTAGTCGAACTTCACGCTGTCTCCGTTCGCTAAAAAATTGAATTGAATGGACGCTCGGTCGTACTGATTGGAATTCGTCGATCCAATGGCATTGAGCACCGTTCCAAGGTTGGCGCTTGGTGTTTGCGTAGGATAGGTGGTGAAGGTCCCGCTCTGCCCGGGCACTACGTCGATCGCGTCGGTGGTCACCATCACGATTCCGCTATCCAGTCCAAACGCGGGGTTGGCGCACGTAAACTTGCCCAACTGAACAGAATTAGGTTGACTGATTGGAAGCCCGAACTGATTCAGCGGTGCGTACACAAAGAGATTTGGCCCCACCAATACATTCTGTACCAGCCACATTGGATTGTTGCGCGGCGCAGTAGAATTCACGACAATGTTTTGCGCCCCAGAAGTGAATCCGAGAACAACGGCGAGGAATAGAGCGAGATTTCGCATGGTTTGAACTCAAAAGATACAAAGGGTTGGTCGAGTGGATTGTACCTTCGAGTTATGATTGATTCGTACGTATCCCAGCACCGTCAGCGCTTTCTTGACGAACTATTTACGCTTTTGCGCCTACCAAGTATTTCGGCAGATCCTGCTTACAAAGATTCGGTGCTTGCCACGGCCGATGCCGTCGCCGACTTTTTGACCAAAGCCGGAGCACAAAACGTCGAAGTCTGTTCCACACCTGGATATCCGGTAGTCTACGGCGAGTACCTCGTCGATCCCTCGCGCCCAACCGTTCTGGTCTACGGCCACTACGACGTGCAGCCTGCAGATCCCTTGAATTTGTGGACGACTCCAGCCTTTGAGCCCGAAATTCGCACCACCCCCATTCACCCCAACGGAGCCATTTTTGCTCGCGGCGCCTGCGACGACAAGGGTCAGTTCTTTATGCACATCAAGGCTTTTGAGGCCATGGTTGCCCAAGGCAACGTGCCCTGCAATATGAAGTTCATGATTGAAGGCGAAGAAGAGGTGGGCTCGAACAACCTCGAGTGGTTTGTCAAGCGCAACCACGACCGCCTCGCCTGCGACGTAATTCTTATTTCAGACACCGGAATCATCGCTCCGGGCGTTCCCTCAATTTCAGTGGGTCTGCGCGGTCTATCGTACGTCGAAGTCGAAGTAACGGGTCCGAACCGCGATCTGCACTCTGGTATTTACGGCGGAGCTGTCGCCAACCCGATCAACATCCTCACCGAGATGATCGCTTCGCTGCACGACACAGACAACCAAATCACCATTCCCGGATTCTACGACAAAGTTCAAATGTTGAGTGACGCGCAGCGTTCCGACCTCAATAAGGCCCCATTTAGCCTTGAAGAATATAAAGCGGCCCTCGACCTTAGCGACGTACACGGTGAAACCGGCTACACCACCATTGAACGCACCGGAATTCGTCCCACGCTCGACGTGAACGGAATTTGGGGCGGCTACACTGGCGAGGGCGCGAAGACCGTCATCGCTTCAAAGGCCTACGCGAAGATTTCGATGCGCTTGGTTCCGGACCAAGATCCGGACGAAATCACCGAGTTGTTCACGAAGCACTTCACGAGCATTGCTCCGGCGAGCGTAAAGGTTGAAGTTCGTCCCCACCACGGTGGCCACCCCTACGTGTGCCCCACCGACCACGCGGGGTACCGCGCCGCCCACAAGGCGATGGCCGAAACCTACGGACGCGAGCCGATTCCAACGCGTGATGGCGGATCCATTCCCATCGTTGCCCTTTTTGAGCGCGAACTCGGTGTCAAATCCATCTTGATGGGTTTTGGTCTCGACAGCGATGCGATCCACTCGCCCAACGAGCACTACGGCCTGGATAACTACTTTCAGGGCATTCGCACCATTCCGCGCTTTTACCTGCACTACGCCGAAGAGGCCCGCAGCTAAC
>DMDX01000069.1:7382-12272 GCA_003451355.1 Cryomorphaceae bacterium | reverse complement strand
TTGGATTTACCCGAAGTACACGCGGTGCACTCGGTACATCAAGGCGGTCACGTCGCGAAGTTCCATGAGCAACTTGGACTGAAGACGCGCTTGGCGCGTTGAGATTTCACCTTGGCGGTAGTGCTGCAGCGCCCAATCAATTGCGCGCTGAATATCCTGAAGGATTCTGCGCTTCGCCGCAAGAAGTTCGGCATGGGGTTCGCCGGTACCGGTCTCAAGGGCCTGTACAATTCGGGCACTGTAGGCTGAAAACAGCGTTATGGCCTCGGCATACGCGAGCAAGAATGTGCCGTGCGGACGCTCGTGAAGGTTCATGAGGTGGTCGTACTGCGCATTGACGAGTGATTGTGCCGACACCGACATGTCTGACACGTAGTCAAATGCGAGCAAGTGCGAACGAAAGGCAGCGGTTCCGTCCCCCTTAAAGTCCTTCAAAATGCGCACCATGCGAAGCTCAAGGGATTCCTGTCGCTTGAGCAGCAGCTTCATCTCGCGGCGAAGGCGCGCGGTAGTGCGCTTGTGGTTACCAGCGAGTGCCTCTGAAGCCATTACCACCACATCTGCTGTACGGTGAAGGTCCGAAGCCATAAGTCGACGACTCTGCTCCATCGGAGCGTCAGAATTCGCGAGGCGCTCAACCACATCGTCAAGGAGGTTTTCAGCCTTCATCTGCTCGGCAAATCCCATGTGGCTGCGCACCACAAGCCCAAGGGCAAAGACGGTTAGAATAAGCGCGGCGATGAATTCGCCATAGTAGATAAAGGCCGCAAAAATGGCCGAAGTAACAAATGCAATCACTGCGGTGAGCAGCCATCCGCCAATCACATTGACGACCCCAGCAACGCGGTACACTGCCGACTCTTTGCCCCACGCGCGGTCGGCTAGTGACGAGCCCATTCCGACCATAAAGACCACAAATGTGGTACTCAAGGGGAGGCCCAAACTCGTCGCGTAGGCGATTAACGTAGACGCCACCATGAGGTCCACACTTGCGCGCAAAAAGTCAAAGGCTTGCGCATCACGGGGATTGGTCACACGATCTTGAGCAAAGCGACTGTCGGTCCATGTGGCCATGCGCCGCGAAACGAGAAAGGATGCCAGGCTACCTATGTACACAAAAAACTGCGTAAGACTTCGGCTCACGGTGTTGGGCTTGAACTTCTCAGCCCCCTCACCCTGGCGCGCCAACCCAATTTGGGTTTCGCTCACCTTACGTGCCTTCGCGCTCAGCCACAGTGTTGCGATCATTACGAGCCCAGCGAGCAGCAAGAGAATGAAGGGGGCCGAAACCTGCTCTGCCATTGCGTCCATGCTGTAGGTTCGGGGATCAAATCCCACCGACTGGTACAGTTGGTAGGCTTGAAATGCGGCGACCGAAACTCCGATAAAGTTGACCAAATCGTTGCCGGCAAAGGCCATGGCAAGCGAGAAGGTTCCAAGGAGCACGACATAGCGCAGCGGGTTAATTCCGCGCAGCACCGCAACCTGTCCGAGTACCGAAAACAGGACAAAAAGGACCGCCAACGACTGGTTTTGGTGGCTCAAAAGCCAATATCCATAAGGACCTCCCATCAGGACACTTCCCTTTAATCCTTTAAAAATAAGGAAGTTAACGATTAGGGTGGTCGCGATTCCGGTAAAAATTCCACCAGCTAAACGCAACCCGCGCTCAAGTCGGTAGGTCACAATCATTCGGGTCAGCCACTGAACCAAGAGGCCGCCGACAAATGCGACTCCGACTGACGAAAAGATGCCCGAAATAATTCGAAGCGTGCTATCCACATTGAGGTAGTCGCCAAAGCTCAACGGATCGAGTCCCCGCTCGATGGATGTGAGAAAACCGATGGCGGTTCCGGCACCAAAAAGTTCAAAGACCAGCGAAACCGTGGTCGAGGTCGGAAAGCCCAAACTGTTGTAGATATCAAGCAAAATGACGTCGGTGAGCATGACCGCCACAAACAAAAACATGAGGCTGTGGAAGGTGAAATAACCGGGATCGAACACCCCTTTGCGGGCGACTTCCATCATTCCGCTTGAAAACATGGTTCCGAGAAGCACGCCAAAACTGGCGACCGCGAGTATCACGCGAAAGCTAGCCGCCCGAGATCCAATGGCGGAATTCATAAAATTGACCGCGTCGTTGCTGACGCCGACCACCAAGTCGAGCACCGCCAAAGCCATAAGTAGGACAACGAGAAGAAAGTAGGGATCCATAGGGGGCAAAGGTACCGGTTGTTGGGAGCGGCAAATGTTACGACGAGGTTAAAAATACGCCGTGGCCCGGTCAGCTGGCTACCTTAGTGGGATGAATCGACTGAAGCATTCTGCAAGCCTCTACCTTCAGCAGCACGCCGACCAACCCGTGCACTGGAACGAATGGGGCAACGAAGCGCTTGAGGGCGCTGCCGCCAAGGGTCAGTGGCTTTTGGTGTCCATTGGCTACTCAACCTGCCATTGGTGCCATGTGATGGCGCACGAGGTATTTGAAGATTCTGAGGTCGCCGCCTACCTCAACACCCACTTTACCAGCATTAAAGTGGATCGTGAGGAGCGCACCGACCTCGACCACGCCTACATGGCGGCTTCACTCGCGATGACCGGGCAAGGCGGATGGCCCCTCAACGCAGTATGCTTGCCCGACGGGCGCCCCGTGTGGACCTGTACCTACCTGCCCAAAGAGCGGTTCCTTCAGGCCTTGGTGGAACTAAACGCGCTGAAGCAAACCCATTCGCTGCGCGCCGAAGACTACGCTGAAGAAGTGCGCAAAGCCATTCAGGAGGCCCATCGGGATCCGGATCATACGTCGGGGCTCGACCGTTCGTCGGTTCGCGAGCAAATCCCCTCTGCGTGGGACGCGTTTTGGGGTGGATTTCGCGGCGTTCCCAAGTTCCCTTTGCCCAGCACGTGGTCTGCGGTGTGGTGCTGGAGCTTGCTTCAGGATTGGCCTGAAGGCCGTGCGCACGTGCTGCGGACGGTGAACACAATAGCTGTTTCGGGCACCTACGACGTGGTTCGGGGCGGAATCACGCGCTACAGTACAGACGGGGCCTGGGTGGTTCCACACTTTGAAAAAATGCTCTACGACAGCGCGCAGTTTGCCTCGTTATGTGCCGCCGTCGATAGCCCTTTGGCTCGGACCTGCCTCGAGGAAACCTTAGAATTTATGGAGCGCGACCTCTTGCGGGCAGATGGGCTCTTTGCTGCCGCCCTGGACGCCGACCACCCCGAAGGAGAGGGACGCCACAGCACCTGGACCGACGCTGAACTCGACGAGGCGTTGGGCCGCACGGACGCCGAAGTCTGGCGGGAACACCTCGTGCGCGAAAGCCGCGTACACGAAGGGGGCTGGGTCCTCGCATTCGGGCCTGCGGGCGGAACTGATCCGCGCCACCTTTCCGGATTCGCCGCACTGCGCGCTGCAGGTCTACGCCGCCCCCTGCCTACCCGAGACCCTAAGTGCATTATGGGCTGGAACGCCCTTGCCGTAACCGCCTTTGCCGACGGAGCCCAACTCAGCGGCCAACCCTCAGACATTGAACGCCTTCGGCGACTCGCTTCGGCGCACGCAGAAACCTTTGGCAGCGGAAGCGTTCACGTCCACTACCCCGACGGGCGCACCTCAGGCCCCGCATTTCTCGACGACGTGGCGTACAGCGTGCACATGGCCATTCGCTGCGGTCAAGTTTTGCTCGATCCTTTGTGGATTGCGACGGCCTCGCGCTGGTTTGAGCGCAGTATCGCCGATTTTTTTCGCGGCGGAACCGCGTGCTACGCGGTGGAAACGCCTGACGCGGCCGCGTTTGCCACTGCACTCGGTTGGGACGATGACGTTTTGCCGAATCCCCGAGCCGTGTGGGCCGAATGTGGTTTGACCCTTGGCCACCTGCTCGGACGGCAGGAATGGGTCGACTGGTCTGCCCAGATGCTGCGCCAGGGACTTGAAATGTCCCGCAGTACTCCCTCGCGGCACTGCTCATGGTTGGCCCTTTCAGAGCTCACCGGACCCGAAACCGAGCACTGGCTCATTGCCCCCGGAGGCCCTCTGGGCCCTCGACCGATTGCTGCCTCGCCCCTGTGGGGGCCGATGGAGCGCGAAGCATCCGTTTATGCACAGCTCTGCCGAATGGACGCGTGTACTTTGGTCGCTGCAACTTCAAACGAATTCAACAATGGCCCAAATCCATTCAAATCCCGACAATAAATGCCCCTGGTGCCTCGGCGACCCCCTCATGGAAGCCTACCACGACCTCGAGTGGGGCGTCCCAGTGACCACTGACCATGAAATGTTTGAGCACCTTGTACTCGAAGGCTTTCAGTCAGGCCTCTCCTGGCGCACCGTGCTGCACAAGCGCGAAGCGTTTCACGCCGCACTGCACGGATTTGACGCAGAATCCCTGCTGCGCTTTACCGATGCCGAGCGCGAAGCCTTCTTGGCCAACCCTCAGGTCATTCGCAACCGGCTCAAGCTCGAGGCCGCCCTACACAATGCCCGTACCCTGGTCGCATTTCGCGACCGTCACGGTAAGGGCTTTGCCGACTACCTCTGGGACTTTGTGGGCGGAACCCCACTCGACGGAGCGCGAGAAGGGTCTTGGCCTGCGACCTCAAAGGAATCAGACGAGCTGTCCAAGGCATTGAAGTCCGAGGGGTTCAAATTCATTGGGTCCACCACCCTGTACGCCCACATGCAGGCGACCGGACTAATCAACGACCACTGGATGAGCTGTCCCCGCTACCGCGAGGTCAAAGCGCTTGCCCAAACATTTTGAGGTAGCGGGGTTGCCACGTCGCGAGGTGTTCTGATCCGGTTGCCCTTAGGGCTCCCGCAAGGGCGTGCCGCGCACGGGCGAAGCGCACCCCACTGTCCTGCAGCTTTGGCCAGTGCTCGAG
>DMDX01000069.1:3136-7122 GCA_003451355.1 Cryomorphaceae bacterium | reverse complement strand
GCTGACCAAATAGGCAGTTCAGACGGAACCGCCTCCCGAACCGCTTCAGCGATGAGTTCAAGTGAATCGACTCCGTAGCAGGGAATGCCCCACGGCAGGGCTAAGCCCTTTGCTGCGGCCAACCCGATGCGAAGCCCAGTGTAGGATCCAGGACCGTGGGCCGCGGCTATTCCTGAAAGGTCGCGAACGCGCAACCCTGCGTCAGATAGCGCATTCTGAATCATAGGATTCAACGCCTCGGCGTGGCGGTAGCCCTTGGGGTCTAGTTCCTCGTGTTCTGCCACCACCACCCCGTCGATGGCCACCGCAACACTGCAGAGCCTCGTTGAGGTTTCAATAAGCAGCAGTGCGGACATTACTCTCCTTTGCTGCGCTCCACGACGTCACCGTCTTCGAGCTTACGCGAAACCGCATCAAACGGACCGCGAACTACTTCTTCGCCACCCTTAAGGCCTGTGACGACCTGAATGTAGTCCTCATCTTGGATTCCGGTAGTGACGCGCACTTGGCGCACCTTGCCCTCGTCCCACACAAACACCACTTCAACGGGGTCAGTCTGGGTCGAATCACTGCGCAGTGCCACCGCCTCAACGGGTACTGACGGAACTCCTTTTTCGACCTTCGTTCGCACGTCAACCGTTGCAGTCATTCCGCTTCGAAGGGGCTGCTCGCCGTACTCCTTTACCAGCGAAGCGTAGCTCGCTGGATCCACCTCAAGGGTCACTTTAAAGTTGGTCACTTGATTGACCCCCGCCGCAGCATTGACATTGGCCGCATTGCGGACTTCGGTAACCACCGCCTTGAACTTATGGCCCAAAAACGCGTCGACTTTCACGTCTGCGGAATCGCCTACGTTAATGCGCACGATGTCGTTCTCGTTGACGTCCACCACGACCTCCATGCGCCGCAGGTCTGAAATCCGCATGAGGTCGGTACCTGCCATTTGTGCAGTCCCCACGACGCGCTCGCCCAACTCGACGTTGAGGCCGGTCACGGTTCCGTCCATCGGAGCAATCAGCGACGTGCGCTTTAAGTTGTCACGGGCCTCCTTCAGTGAATTTTCAGCGGACTTCACCTGGAATTCCGCAGACTTCACGGCCAATTCAGCGACTTGGAACGCGCGCTGCGCAGCTTCCCATTCGGCTTTTGACAGGACGTTTTGGTTAAAGAGCCCCTGGTTGCGCTGGTAGGCTGCGGTTACTTCGACCAACTGTGCCTTGGCCTGCATCAGGCCAGACTTTGACTGATTGACCAGCGCCTCGGTGCGGCCCACAGCAGACTGGTAAAGGTCTGGGTTAATGCGCGCAAGGAGCTGACCCCGTCGAACAGACTGACCCTCGACGACGGCCAACTCAATGATTTCACCGCTTACCTCAGGAGAAATTTTCACCTCGACCGCCGGTTGAATGCGGCCTGAAGCGCTGACGGTTTCTACAATGCTTCGCGACTCAACCTTGGCGAGCTCTACCGAGATCACCTCGTCGGACTGTCCCCACCAACCTTGCTTTTTGCCGACGACTCCGACGACCAGTGCCAATGTGACCGCGCCACCAATCCACCAAATTCGTTGCTTCTTATTCATAGTTCGAGGGGATTATTGAGGTAGAACTCTACCACGTAGTTTTTAAATTGACTGTCGTACAGCGCACGGACGCGGTTGGACGCCGCTGCCAAGTAGTTATTCTTTAGGGACACAAAGTCGTACACGTTGAGTCCACCTTGATCAAAGCGAATTTGGGCATCTTGGTAGGCGCGTTCCGCAGCGCGTTCGGTCGCCAAACTAGCGTCGTACTGCTTCCAGGCCGCAGCTGCGTCGGCGTGAGCACGCTCAATATTTTGGCGGTACGTATCGCGTTGCTGCATCACCTGAAGCTCCGCGTTTTCTTCAGCAAGCTGTGCGCGCTTTACCGCATTTGTGATTCGGAACCCATTGAACAGCGGCACCGACACGTTCAATCCGACAAACTGACGCACGTTTTCGCGCAACTGGTCTTCAAAGGTGAACTCCCCGAAACTCGGCGTATTCACCAAGGTATACACAGGAATCTGATCGGCTCCATCCAACCAGAATCCAACGGGAAGGACCTGGGGAGCGGTTCCGAGGTACTTTTGGGCACGGTCCGAATAGCTGGTCGAAAACTGGCCAGAAACTGATAGAGTGGGTATGCGCGCGCCCTGTGCACGCTTGACCGCGTAGTGGCTTGCCATCAGCTGGTGCTCCGCAGCGCGTACCGCAGGCTGCTTGGCTACCGATGCAGTGAAAATGGCCTGCGGACTGAGCGCCATTACCGCGCTCGGGGCAGTTGGCAAATTCTCGGGTCGTTGCAGAACAAGATCCTGATCTCCACTCAATCCTAGAAGCTGCTTGAGGACCAACTCTGCAAACTGAAGCTGATTTTCAGAAGCCACGACGCGCTGTGCATCCACCGCGCACTGGGCCTCGACAGAGAGGTATTCATTGGGCGCAATGGCCCCTGCATTCAAAAGTTTTTGGCTCCGTTCCTTTTGGCGCTCTGAAGTCGTGAGCTGCTCTTGGGCAATCCGAAGTGATTCGTCGGCGAGAAGGACCGCCAAGAACTGCGACGCCGTATTCAATGCCACCGCGTTGCGGGCATCGTCTAGCTGAGCAGCCGCTAGCGCGACCTGAACTTGGCTTTGGCGAAACGCATTCCACGTTTGAAATCCATCAAACAGGGTCCATTGGGCCGAAACGGAGCCACTAGCTGTGGACAAATTATTTCGGTTAACCTCATTGGTTACTGGGTCAATGCTCAGACCGGAGTTCCAAAAGTTTCCGGCACCGGCATTAACAGACGGAAGCAGTCCGCCAAAATTAGCTAAGCGGTCGGACTCAGCCGCCTTGACATTATTGGCCGCCTGACGGACGCTAAACTGGTATTCAAGTGCCTGATTGACACAATCTTGAAGCGTCCAGGATTCGCGTTCTGTGCCGGATTGTGCATAAAGATTTGCTCCGCCAATCCAAAGACTGAAGGTCGCAACGATGAGGGTGTTCAAGCGCATGCCCGGAATTTTGCAAATACCGTGCAAAATAACCCTAAAGGGTGGCCGATTTCTTTTTTTGGCTTCGGTACCATGCAATTCCCACCGCAGCCATGATGATGTAGGGGAACGCCATGAGGTACAAAATTCCGGAATTCAGGCCAGCGGCCTCGGTTGAACCGGCGGCTTGACCTGATTCTGCCGTCGCTTTGCACATCGCGCACTGAGCCCACGTCGAAAAAGACATGAGCAACGCGAGTGCGACCATCACGAGCTTTCTCATTACGGGTAGTATGGAGCCATAAAGAGGTAGACAAGCACGCCCGTAATGGCCACGTACAACCACACGGGGAACGTCCACTTGACCCACTTCTTGTGCGCAGCAATCTGGTTATTAAGGGCCCGGTAGATGCTAAACATCGCCATCGGTAGCACCGGAACACTAAGCACAATGTGGCTAATTAAAATGAAAAAGTACAGGGGGCGAATCCATCCTTCGCCGCCAAACTTAGCGTCTGGATTCGACAGGTGGCTCACCACGTAGCTCACGAGAAAAACTGCAGACAGCGTAAATGCTGACAAATTGGCGAGTCGGTGCGCAGCTACGTTTTTGGTTTTAATCATCCCGAACCCGACAAGCAAGAGAACAGCAGTCGATCCGTTCAAAATGGCATGAAAGAAGGGCAGGCTTCGCACATTGGCATTGCCCCACTGAATCTTCCAATCCTCAGGCAGTAAAAAAAGCAAAGCCACCGCAATGGGAACCACCACAGACAACCCCACGATTAGTGGAACAAAAACGCGATCTCGTGGGTGGTTGGATGTGCTCATTTGCCCATTTTTTGCTGGCGGTACTCTTTGACCAAAACACGCAAGTCCTCGACAAGTTCATCCACTTGAACAGGTTGCGACACATCGTAGGCTCCGAGAATTTGGTTCTGATCGTCCATTCGTGTGCGAATATCTCCGTTCCAGTCGATAAT
>DMDX01000069.1:850-2943 GCA_003451355.1 Cryomorphaceae bacterium | reverse complement strand
GCGAGCTGGTAAATGGTCTCCCGGTCACCCGTAATGAAGTGCCACTTTTGGCTACCACCTACGTCAAATCGCTGCTTGTATGCCTCGAGAACAGGCGGAGTATCTGTTTCGGGATCAATGCTGTAGCTTACAAATACGACATCCTTGAACGCGTACATGCGATCGTGGGCCTGCTTCAAGTGAAAGTTCATCGCAGGGCAAATCGTGGGGCAGCTTGAAAAAAAGAAGCTTACCACGGCAATTTTACCATCTAAGCTGTCTGCAGTCCATGGCTGGCCAGTGGACTGGGTCAATTCAAAATCTCTGAGCGGATGCCCTTTGGCAGTTGGTCCCTGACCGATGTTCTCAAGGGTGCGGAAGTTGACGGCTCCGCTAATGAGCAATGAGCCCAAGTACATGGAAACCGGCAGCAAGAGCAGTGCCGCCAAGATCAGTTTTTTGGCGACGGGGTTGGCCATTTTAATAGCCAAACGCCTTTACACCTTCGAACAAAGTAATAAAGGTGAGGTACGGGATCAGAATCAATACTGGCAGATAGATGGACGTTCGTAACGTCGAATCTTCGTACTTCAAGTGCATGAAGTACTGAACGATATACCCTGCTTTGACCAACGTCAATCCAATAAAAATCAAATTAAGGATACTGGTCCCGGCAACCTCGTGCAGAAGCATCGAGGGCTTGATGATGCCCAAGGCAACCTCAACGCCCGTGACGACGAGCAATAGCCAAAATACATTCCAAATCCAACGGGTCCCAGTGGGTGCGTGCTCGTCTGACATGATTACACGAGGTAAAAGAAGGTGAATACAAATACCCAAACGAGGTCGACAAAGTGCCAGTACAAACCGACTTTCTCAACCATTAGGTAACTTTTGCGGCGCTCATACGTGCCCAGAAGGGTGTTGTAAAACACAATGATGTTCAATATCACCCCTGAGAACACGTGGAATCCGTGGAACCCCGTAATAAAAAAGAAGAAGTTTGCAAATTGCTTTTGACCGTACTCATTGCGCTTCATGTTCGCACCTTGAACCACCTCTGCGGTCTTGAGATATTGAACTGATTCTGCACGTGATAGCTGGTCATATCCTTTACCGGGGGACTGGAGTACGACTCCTTCATTGGCCACAAATGCTTCACGCACTTCGGTAATTGTGAATTTCTCAAAGTGGTTTGAAGCATGTCCTGCTTCGCCATTCACAAGTTGGCTTAGTGAGAGCACCTCACCAGTTTCTACCTCAGCAATTTTGAGCACCCTACCATCGGCAAGTTCGATAGCGCCTTTGTCTCCAATAATAAAATGATACCACTCCCAGGCTTGAGAACCCAAGAAGATGAATCCGCCCACAACGGTAGCAATCATCCACCAACCCACTGCGCCCTGCCTGCGCTCGTGACCCGCATTAACTGCCAACACCATGGTCACCGACGACATAATGAGAATAAAGGTCATTAAAGCCACATACAAAAGAGGCTGATCTCCTTCAATTCCGGGGAAGTGGGTGAACACGCCTTCGGCAACCGGCCAAGTCTTTTCGTTGGCAAAGCGCATGAAGCCGTATGCCGTAAGAAAACCTGAGAACGTGAGTGCATCTGAGATGAGGAAGTACCACATCATCATTTTGCCGTATTCGGCTTTCATTGGCTCGTTGCCTCCGGACCAAGTTCCTGTCGCAGCTGGTTGTGACATATAGTTAGGGGATTGTCAGTATTGGGTCGCGCAAAATTAACGCAGGATGAGCAAAAACCCGAGCAGGTAGAGCCAAAGAAATCCGAGGAAATGCCAAAATTGTGCTCCTAGCGTAAACCTCAATACGTTCGCCCCGACGTAGTATCCACTCGTTGAGCGCACAAGCATCAAAAGAAGCACTATAATTCCCGAAAGCACGTGCAGCCAGTGAAACCAAGTTATCACATACAGCCAACTTGCTTCGGGCTTACTACCCTCACCCGTGAAGTAGATCTTTTGCTCAATGAGGTCTGCCCAACCAAGCACTTGAAAAACAGCGAAGAGCACACCAAGAACGAGCACGGCTGCAACAGCAGCAGTAGGCTTCGCACCACCAACGACTCGCTTCTGTGCAGTTCGCAT
>DMDX01000069.1:0-657 GCA_003451355.1 Cryomorphaceae bacterium | reverse complement strand
AGCAGAATTGTCTGCCAATTATTCGCCGCAACGAGTGAAGATCGTGTTACGACATAACCGGAAGTGAGACCAGCGAAGGCCATACCAATGCTGGCGAGTCCAATGTAAAGTAGCGGCCGAGATGCTTTTTGTTGGGGAGTGAGTTCCATAGTGTTAGTGTGTAAACCGGTCAATGACCCATAAAGTTTGCACGAGTGGCAAGTAGCGGATGGTACTGAACATGAGTGCGCGAGCGGAGGTATCGTCTGCGCGGCGAAAGTGCTGGACGGAATGGTACATCACGTCAAGCCCGAGGACGCCCGTGGCGATGGATGCCCACAGCGAAGTGGTGAGGGTTCCGGCCAGCCCAAATGCGGGCAGCAGTGAAATGAGCAGCATCCACAACGTGTAAAACACCGTCATTCGGGTAGCCAAATGATCTTTGGTGCGATTGGGAAGCAAGTAGTATCCGGCCTTGGCATAGTCGTCGTAGGCGAGCCATGCGATCGCCCAGAAGTGCGGAAACTGCCACACAAACTGGTAGGCAAATAGGACTCCGGGCTCGATACCAAACGACCCCGTAGCCGCAACCCAGCCGAGCATGAAGGGAATGGCGCCAGGAATGGCTCCGACCAGCACAGCCCATGGCGACTTTGCCTTGAGCGGCGTGTAAATGAG
>DMDX01000109.1:3404-3678 GCA_003451355.1 Cryomorphaceae bacterium | reverse complement strand
GCCAGCACCGACGAGGTGCTTGGGGCCCACATTGTGGGCGCCCGGGCCGCCGACTTGATCATGGAACTCGCCGTAGCCATGGAGTACCGCGCTTCAGCTGAGGACGTGGCACGCATTTGCCACGGCCACCCGACGTACACCGAGGCCATCAAAGAGGCGGCCCTCGATGCCACGGCGAAGCGAGCCATACACATGTAGTCCCATGGGCTGGAGTCAACGCGTTTGGTCCAACCCTCCGGCGGACCTCGCGGACGAACTTCAGCGCCGCGGGTCC
>DMDX01000109.1:0-3290 GCA_003451355.1 Cryomorphaceae bacterium | reverse complement strand
TAACTTCAGCGCCGCGGGTCCGGTGAGGACTTTTTTGCCTTTTACGAAACGCACGATGCAGCTCCCATTGAAGAGCTGAACGGGCTGCGCTGGATCGCCGCGGGCGGTTGCCGGGCGGTGCACCGATTGGACCGCGCCACCCCCGAGGGATGGGCTGAGCTTGCCGCCGCATGGCGCACCCAGCCGACCTGGTGGTTCGGCGTACTCGGCTACGACCTCAAGAACGCCTTTGAGCCCTCGCTGCCTGAGCGGGGTGACGCGTGGCACGGCATGCCCGACCTCGCCCTTTGGGAACCCGAGTGGGTCCTCGAATGCCGCCCCGACGGAACGGTCGTCGAGCACGGCGACGCCCAATCCTGGCTTCAGCAGCGCGCCGCCAAACAAGAAACGAGAAGCCAGAGGCTTTCACCATGGTCCATGGACTGGTCTGCTCCGGACTACTTCGAGCAGGCCGATTCACTAAAGTTTCACCTGCACCGAGGAGACATTTACGAGGTCAACCTCTGTGTGGGAAGCCAAGCCAAAGGCCCGGTGAACCTCGCGGCGATGTACCGTTCGCTGCAGGCTCGCGCCGAGGCCGGAATGGCCGGCATGCTCAAGTGGGGTGAATTCACAGTGGTGAGCGCGTCTCCGGAGCGCTACCTGCAGGTTTCGCCCGAGGGGCAGCTTCGCAGCCAGCCGATTAAAGGGACCGCTCCGCGCCATGCCGACGCGACGAAGGATGCCGCCGAAGGTTCCGCCCTGCGCCAGGCTGAAAAGGAACAGGCCGAGAACGTGATGATTGTGGACCTCGTGCGCCACGATTTTAGTCGGGTGGCGGCGGCGCAGACGGTAAAGGTTCCGCGGCTACTGGAGCTGCAGTCGTTTAAAACGGTGCACCACCTGGTGAGCACCGTGGAGGCCCAGCTCAAGCCAGGACTCGACTGGCTGGACGCGGTGGCGGCGAGCTTCCCGATGGGGAGTATGACCGGCGCCCCGAAGCTGCGCGCCATGGAGCTGATTGACAGCCATGAGGCACGTCCCCGCGGCTGGTACAGCGGCGCGATGGGCTATGTGCGGCCCGACGGCAGCGCCGACTTTAATGTGCTGATTCGCACGCTGTTTGGGCACGCGCCCTCGGATTCGTGGCAGCTTTGGGCGGGCAGTGCGTTGACCCTTGCGGCCGACCCCGCTGCAGAATGGGACGAGTGCCTGCTTAAGGCGGCCACCCCTCAAAACGTGTGGAATGAGTCGGTGGAATAGCACTTCGGCGCCCTTTCGCACGGCGGTTGCGACCCAGCTTCAGTTGCTGCTTGGCCCGCCAGCTGAGCCGGTAGTGGCCATGGTTTCGGGCGGATTGGATTCGATGCTTTTGGCCGAGGCGCTGCGTGCTCATGGCTACCCGCTTCATGCACTGCACGTGAACTACGGGCTGCGCGGGGCGGAATCCGATGCCGACGAAGCCTTCGTTCGCGCCTGGGCTCGCGAGACGGGTTGCCCGATTCGGGTGGTGAACGCTCCCGAACACTTTGGGTCGTCCCCCGACCTTCAGGCACGGGCGCGCGACCTTCGCTACGGCGCTGCCTTCGCGTGGCGCGAGGAGCTCAATGCATCAGTCATTACCACGGCCCACCACGCCGACGATGCGATTGAAACGTTTCTGTTGTTTGCTTCGCGCGGAACCGGCATCGACGGCCTCGTCTCACTCGCGCCCAGCCAAGGCCACCTTCGACGTCCCTTGCTCGAATTTCATAAAACCGAACTCCGCACCGAGGCCGAGCGCATGGGGCTGAAGTGGCGCGAAGACGCCTCCAACGAGGGCGACAAGTACACCCGAAACCACCTTCGCCACCACGCGCTTCCTGCACTTGAACAGGCGGTTCCGCAGGTACGCGATGGAATCCGTACGACCATGCGCCGCCTGCGCCACCTGCAGAAGTTTGCTGAAGTGGCGATTCAGCGCGAATCTGCCCTGTACACGGCGATGAGTCGGCGTATGCCGGGAACCCGCGTGCTCTACCGGGATGCACTCGCGCACCCCCATTCTGAGGTTATTGTACACCAACTGCTCAAACCCTACGCGCCATTTGAGCTCGAGGCGCTTCGCCAGCTCGCTGATTCTCAGGTGGGATCCTTTCTCGAGCGCGACGGATGGCGCATTTGGGCGGACCGAGAGGGCCTGCTGCTTGTTCCCTGCGCCGACGAAGATCCGTTTCGCGCCCAGTCGGTCGCGACGACACAGCAGATTCCCATCTGGGACGGCGAAGTCTGGCATTCAGCGGCCGAACTCCGGCTCACGGAGCTCCGCAAACGCCCAGCCAACCTCGGAAGCGCCCTTGAGCCCGTGACCCTGGAGATTCCGAGCACCGCACTCTGGCGCACCTGGCTCGAGGGTGACGTCATTCACCCGCTGGGCCTCAAAGGCCGCAAAAAGGTGAGCGATGCCCTCACTGAGGCCAAAGTTCCGTCCCCAGTACGCCGCGATGTAGTGGTGCTGGCGGCGAGCGAAGCCCCTGGCGTGGTGCTGTGGATCCCCGGAATCCGACTCAGTCAAGTTTTAGCGGTCCCGAGTGACGCAGCGCACGTGCTCCGGTGGACTGTGAATTACCTTTGAAACTTATGAATCGTTTGTTCTATGCCCTCGCGGCCCTGCTGCTGGCCAGCTCTGCCGCCTTCGCCCAAATTCTTCAGCCCGTCACGTGGTCCACTTCGGTGCGGACTCTTGACGCCGG
The DNA here is from genome assembly GCA_003451355.1 of Cryomorphaceae bacterium. Classification (GTDB taxonomy): domain Bacteria; phylum Bacteroidota; class Bacteroidia; order Flavobacteriales; family Schleiferiaceae; genus TMED14. The sequence goes on along the minus strand of DMDX01000109.1, from coordinate 579 downwards.
CAAGCTCGAATTGGTCGCAACTGCCAAAATTGACGCCGGCTGGCACGTGTACTCGCAGTTCATTGGTGCGGACGGTCCCATTCCGACCGCATTCACGCTGCCCGCGTCCAAAGACCTCAAGACCGAAGGGCCGGTGCGCGAGCCCAAACCCATCAAGGAGTTTGACAAAAACTTCGGAATGGAACTGGCGTACTTCGCCAAAAAGGCGGACTTCGTCATCACGGCCAAGCGAATCAGCAACGCCGCCTTCACGTACACCGCCGAAGTCGAGTTCATGGTCTGCGACGACGAGCGCTGCCTCCCGCCGGACTACGTGAGTTTGGTGTTTAAGGTTCCAGCCGCAGCAGAACCCGAACTCGTCGGCGAGTCCCAGCTCAATGCCCCCAAAGAGGACCCTGCCACAGCGCAAGAGCCCACGAGTCAAGAGCCCACGGCGGTCGAATCCCAAGAGCCCTCGGGCCAACCCGCGGGAGATCAGGCGCCGGCAGAAGCTCAAGAGCCCGCAGCAGCCGAAGGCCAAGAAGCCGAAGCCGTCAACCTCTGGGCCCTCTTCGGAGCCGGAATGCTCGGCGGTTTCTT
>DMDX01000021.1:4672-4849 GCA_003451355.1 Cryomorphaceae bacterium | reverse complement strand
TTTAGTCCGCCCAAAGGTCGGGCTATTTTTGTGGTATGCAACCCCAACCCGCTTCTGATTTTTCTACCGAACTCCTTCGCGACTATCGCCTCGGAATCGTGAGCCGTGAGTGCTCCCTTCTTGGCCGCAAAGAGGTTCTCACCGGCAAGGCCAAGTTTGGCATTTTTGGCGACGGCA
>DMDX01000021.1:0-4409 GCA_003451355.1 Cryomorphaceae bacterium | reverse complement strand
ATGTTGGCGATTGGGGCCCTCACGCCCCAGCAGTTCTTTGCTTCGCTCTACGCCGACACCGACGTGGAGCGCGAGCCCAGCAGCGCCGGACGCCAAATGAACGGCCACTTCGCCACCCGCACCCTCAACGCCGACGGAACCTGGAAGCGCCTCGTCGACCACAAAAACGTCTCTGCAGATATTTCGCCCACTGGCGGGCAAATGCCGCGCCTACTGGGCTTGGCCCAGGCCTCTAAAGTGTACCGCGCTCAAGGCGTCGACAACGGATTCAGCCGCAAGGGGGCCGAGGTCGCGTGGGGCACGATCGGCAATGCCTCGTCGTCTGAAGGCCTGTTTTGGGAGACCATCAACGCGGCGGGTGTACTGCAGGTTCCGATGGTAGCCCTCGTGTGGGACGACGAGTACGGAATCTCAGTGCACGCCGAGCACCAGACCACCAAGCAGAATATTTCAAAAATCCTCGCCGGATTTCAGCGCCAGGCTGCGACCAAGGGCCAGGTAGAAGAGAAGGGCTACGAAATCATCGTCGCCCGCGGCTGGAACTATGCCGAGCTCGTCGCCGCCTTTGAGCAAGCCGAAAAAGTGGCCCGCGAAGAGCACGTTCCCGTGCTGCTGCACGTGCGCGAAATGACCCAGCCCCAGGGGCACAGTACCTCGGGTTCGCACGAGCGCTACAAGTCCAAAGAGCGCCTTGAGTGGGAACAGGAGTACGACTGCCTTCGCCAGTTTCGCCTCTTTTTGGAGTCCAACAAGATCGCCAAGGCCAAAGACCTCGACGCCCTTGAGGAGGCCGCCCGTGCCGAAGTGCGCGACGCCATGAAGGCCGCATTTGAGGATTTTCTGCAGCCGCTGAAGCGCACCCGCGACCAGGCCGTTGCGTGGCTCGAAGAATTGGGCGCCGAAGACCTCGCTGCCCCGCTGAGGGCCGACAAGGCTCCGCTCCGCCGTGATTCAGTGGCCGCCGTGCGCAAGGCCGTTCAGCGCCGCAAGGCAGATGGGCTTGACGCCTTAGGGGCTCCGCTCTGGGTCGAAGCCCAGCTCAAGCAAGCCGCCCACGACTACGCCAGCCAGCTGCACAGCGGCACCGCCCTCAAGGTGCCCGCTGTGGCCCCCGAGTTTGCGCCCGACGCCCCACAGGTTGACGGACGCGTCGTGCTTCGCGACAACTTCAAAGAGCTGTTTACGCGCTACCCCGAAACCATGATTTTTGGCGAAGACGTCGGCCACATCGGCGACGTCAACCAAGGCCTTGAGGGCATGCAGGCCGAATTCGGAACCGTACGCGTCAGCGACACCGGAATCCGCGAGGCCACGATCGCCGGTCAGGGCATCGGATTGGCTATGCGCGGACTGCGTCCGATCGCCGAGATCCAGTACCTCGACTACCTGCTCTACGCCGTGCAAATCCTATCTGACGACTGCGCGACCGTGCGCTGGCGTTCGGCGGGAGGCCAAAAGGCTCCGCTCATCGTGCGTACCCGCGGACACCGCCTCGAGGGCGTGTGGCACAGCGGATCCCCCATGCAGCTTCTGCTCGGATCGCTTCGCGGAATGTACCTCTGTACCCCGCGCAACATGGTCCAGGCCGCCGGCATGTACAATACCCTGCTGCAGGCCGACGAGCCCGCCGTGGTCATCGAATGCCTCAACGGGTACCGCCTCAAAGAGCACTTACCTACCAACTTGGGCAGCTTCACGGTGCCCTTGGGTCGCCCTGAAATTCTTCGTTCCGGAACCGACGCCACCGTCGTGTCCTACGGATCCACCCTGCGCATCGTCACCGACGCAGCTACTGAGCTCGAGCGCTTCGGAATCTCCATCGAAGTCATCGACGTGCAAACGCTTCTGCCGTTTGACTTGGACGGAGCCTGCGTCACGTCGCTCAAGCGCACCAACCGCCTGCTAGTGGTCGACGAAGACGTTCCGGGCGGAGCCGCAGCCTACCTCATGCAGCAAATTCTCGAGGAGCAGGGCGGGTACCAGCACCTCGACGCCGCACCCCGTACCCTCACCGCCAAGGCCCACCGATCCGCCTACGGATCCGACGGCGACTACTTCTCAAAGCCCAGTGCTGAAGACGTGGTTGAGGCGGTGCTGGAGTTGGTGGCTCAGTAGCGAGCTAACCTCGCCAACCTTGCCAAAAAGCCAAAAGAAAAGGGCAAGGACACTTATCGCACCGCTACAACCGACTACCCTTGCTGCATTTCTACCCTGGGGGATTCGTCAGGAGCTGGTCGTAAGGCCTTGCCCAGGTGCAAAGATACGCAGCGATTGTGCGACCTTTGCGTATGATGCGTTTAAAACGATTGACATGCGTGCTGGCATTGGCCGCGGCAACCACGGTGGCTCAGGCCCAAGATTTTAGGCAAGCGGTGGTGGCGCGAGGGCCAGTTACAGAACTTCAAAAAGACTCAGTGGCTGTGTGGATGCGCAACGACGGAATCCGCGACCTGAACATTACCGGCATGTGGAGCTGTGCCCAGTGGGGCGACACGCTGCTGGGGTTGCGGGCCGAGCAGATGAGTATTGCAGTGGGCGATTCCGCGCGAATTTGGATGCGGTTTACGCCAGAACATAATGTGTACTACCGGCTTCCGGTGGTGGTGGCGACCGACGGCCCCGACGGGTTTGTAGCGCTGCAGTTTGAGGCTCAGGGTCGCTGGAGCCAGAGCTACTACAGCAGCACCGAAAACAAAAGTTGGGCGCAACTCAAGTCGGCGCTGACCACCAAGCTCAACCAGGGTACGACCAACTTGGGGTACAACGGCGCGCGCGACCAGATGTACGGCAACCTCGACAACGTCAACGGCCAGGTTACGTGCATTTACACGGGGCGCGTGGCCACGTTCAATACGAGGGCAGGGGCGACGGCCAACAACATGAACTGCGAGCATACGTTTCCGCAGAGCTTCTTTAGCTCGGCCGAGCCGATGAAGTCCGACATTCACCACCTTTTTCCGAGCGATGCAAGTGCGAATACGCAGCGCAGCAATAATCCGTTTGGCATTATTACGGGCACTCCGGCGTGGTGGGTGGGCGGAAGCAAGCGCCTCAACGGCGTGTTCGAGCCGCGCGATGCCCACAAAGGCGATGCGGCGCGGGCCATGATGTACTTCGTGACGCGGTTTGGCGACTACAGCAGCTTTTATGCCCAGCAGGCCGCGGTGCTTGAGGCCTGGCACCAGCAGTTTCCGCCCGACAGCGCCGACCGGGCGCGGAACCAAGGCATCGCCGCCCTTCAGAACACGCGCAACCCCTACGTGGACTACCCACAGATCATGGAGCGATTGATCAGCCTCGCGGGCAGTCCGCAGCCCAACCTCGCGGCCCAGCACTGGGCGAGCGAGGACACCCTCGAGCTCGAGCTGTGGTCGTGGTCGGTGGGCCCTATGCTACGCCGTCGCTTGGTGGTGACGAATCCGGGCAGCGACGACTTGATCCTCGGGGCGGCGAGCTTGTCGGCTCCGAACGTCAACCTGGTCTCGGGCGGCAATGCCGACACCCTTAAGCCGGGCGAGCTGCACACCTATGAGATTGAGTACCCAGCGTCGGTCGTGCACGACGGCGGCAGCCTTAGCTACACCATCAGCACGGGCGGAACCGTGACCCACTACCTACGCGGCACTCCCTACATTGGCGTCGGCGAACCCTCAAACCATGCGGTGCGCGCCTACCGCAGCGGACGCCAGCTCGTCATCGAGGGCTTGCCCGCTGGAGCCCATGCCGAATGGACCGATGCCGACGGCCGGGTGCGCTGGGCGACCGACCGCGCCGAAGGCCTTGAAGAGCTCCGTGCGCAGGGCCACGGAACCGGTATTTTGCGCTGGACCCTCGACGGGCAGCGCGGCGTCCTTAAGTTTGTGTACTAAACTCCCTAAAAATTCCGATCATGGATTCAACGACCAAACGCATCGCAATCAACTACGGCCTCATCGTGAGCGTCGTCGCCGTGGGCTACACCCTCATCTCGTACATCGTGAACGAGGCCTGGCTGTCGAGCCAAGCGGGCGGAATTTTCATGCTCCTGGCCATGCTGGTGATTCCGTACTTCGGCGTGCGTGAGTTCAAAAAGGCCAACGACGGATACGCCACCTTTCGCGAGGCGTTCTCGGCCTACGTGCTTCCGCTGATCGTTTCGGCGGTGGTTGGATTGGCGTTCAACTGGCTGATGCACAATGTAATCGATTCTGATTTGGCGACCCGTATGGGTGAGCGCGTGTACGAGCGCTTCGCCGAAATGCCCGAAGAGCAGCGCAAGGGCGTGATGACCTTTATGGGCGTGGCGAACGAGGCCGAACTCAAGGCTGAGTCGATCAAGATGACCGTGGACCAGACGACCATTACGGGTATGCTCAAGTCGACCGGAATCGGAATCATCATGTATGCCGTAATCGGCCTGATCGTCGGAG
>DMDX01000028.1:3171-6091 GCA_003451355.1 Cryomorphaceae bacterium | reverse complement strand
CCGTAGGTGCATCGGCATAGGCGTAGTTGCTGTTCCAGTAGTTGGCTCCCATCTGCCAGACGAGGTGCGTTTTTGAGATCACCGGAATGTTAAAGCCCGCCCGCATCCCGTAGGTCGCATTCACCTGAGCGTCTTCGGCACTAGCACCGGCGAGTTCAGAACCGTCCGCAGCAAACATTTGACCCGCGCTAAGTGCGTAGCCGCCTTGGTAGTCGTAGCCCAGCGAAATAAGCTTTGCTGGACTCAGACCTTCGATTTTGGGACTGCAGTAGCGTTTGGCTCCGGCATCGGCAAAACCGAGGTTGTCGTACATGCTGAAGTCCTCGTCAGGTAGCGTGGTGTCGCTCTGGCCCCACATGGGGCTGATTGCAATGGCTAATGCAGCCAGTAGTAAAGAACCGCGCATCATTTCTTGGCAGGTTGAACAGACAGTCGCTTCCATACATCCGTACGGCCAAGTGCTTGAACGCCAATGTATCCGCGAATGTCGAGGGTGTTTTTATCCTTCATCTTAATTAGGCAGTTGTACGTGCTGCCACTCAACGGGTCGTAGATGGTACCCTCAGACCACGTGCCGTCTTCGTTGTACACGAAGTCCTTGAGCATGCGGTATCCCTTCAGCGGAACATTTTTAAGCGACGCATCGGGATTGTTCTTGTCGGTCTTGGCGAGGCCAGTCTCGGGGTCGTTGGGCTCGATGAGCCACACGATTCGGCCGTAGTACTTATTGCCGATTCGGTCAATTTTGACGCGGGCACGGCCGTTACTGGGTTCCCACACCCCTAGGAGTTTGTCTCCGGGCGATTCTTGAAGTTCGAAATTGAGTGATCCAAAAGCGATCAAGGCCGACATGGCCCACAGTGAAATTTTGCGAAGCATAAAAATTAAGATTTTACAGTTAGTTCGAGCGAAATGTTGAGTTTGAAGTTGCGGTTGCCGTCGTAAAAGTCTTCGGCGAGGTCTGCGTCAAGGACGAGGTAGAGTTTGCCTTCGGCCACGATGGCACCGAGTTCCGCATCAGGTGCAACGTCAAGTGCCACCTCGGTGACGCCTTCGGGTAGCGGATTTTTGAATGCAGCCTCTTGCATCGCAACTTCTGAATTGTCGCTGGCAAATGAAAGCACAAACGAACGCACCTGACTGAATCCGAGGCTATCACCAGCGAGCACCGTGGCGCCTTTAAGACGGGCATCTGTAACCGTCATACCCTCTTCGTAGGCATCGCCCAACGCAGTGGCTAGATCAATTTCTAAGGAATACTGACCTTGATTTGGGCCCTCAAATAAGGGTCCTACAAGTTCAAATTGAAGGTCGTTCACGCTGTAGTCGTGGGTGGTCCCTGAACTGGAGCAACCCCAGGTCATGAACGCTGAAACCGCAAGGATTCCGAGTGTTTTAAATAAATGTTTACGCATCATAGGTGATATTTGGGACGGAAATATAAGGCGATTCCCGATGAGGTCAGTTCACCATTTAATTATTTGTGCGCTCTACGCGTGGGCTCAAACCTCGTGCAGCAGCGAGGTTGGTACCGATCACTCCCCATATTGGAACCACGGCGATAGTGCCGAATACGTCGGAATCGAAACCTGCGCTGGGTGCCATCATGAAATTGCCGCTTCGTTTCAGCACACCGGTATGGGACAGAGTTTTGGTCGGGCGACTCGAGAAAAAAGTGCCGGAAACTGGTCTGAATTTCACGATGTACATGACCCGAGCACGGGCCTCCGGTACCGTATTTTTTGGAGGAATGACCGGCTTCATGTGACCGAATACCTTTGGGACGGGCGAGACACCCTGCACGCGCTCACCGTTCAAGCAGATTACATCATTGGTTCGGGACAGCATACGAACTCTCACTTAATTTCTTTACGAGGATTCGTGTACCAAATGCCGTTCACGTTTTATACCCAAAAGGCCAAGGCAGACCTGCCTCCAGGTTTTGAAGACGGCGCCAACAGCCGTTTTAACCGATTAATTGGCCTCGAATGCATGAGCTGCCACAATGCGATGCCCACAGGTTTTGTACTCGGTTCCGAAAATAAGTTCAGTGAAGTGCCCATGGGCATTGACTGTGAGCGATGCCACGGCCCTGGCTCGCTGCATGTTGCAAAAATTCAACGCGGCGTGCTCACCGATACGGCGTCAGAGATTGACTACTCGATTGTAAATCCTAAAAAACTCACTCCGGAATTAAAAATGGAAGTCTGCCAGCGCTGCCACCTGCAAGGAAATGCGGTGCTTGCCGACGGAAAATCCTTCTTTGATTTCAGGCCGGGTATGATGCTGAATTCGGTGATGGACGTGTACGTGCCCCGCTACGCAAACAATCCGTCGTTCATTATGGCCTCGCACGCGGATCGGCTGAAGCAAAGCCAGTGCTTTGTGGCGAGTGACGGCGCTTTGGAATGCACCACCTGCCACAATCCCCACGTGAGTGTTCGCAGCACGAATAAAAACGTATTCAACGAGGCGTGCCAGGGATGCCATAAGCCACAGGCGTGTTCCGCCCCTAAAATTGAGTTGGACGCCGAGCAGCACCAGTGCGTGAATTGCCACATGCCGGTGTCGGGCACCGAGGACATTCCACACGTCACGGTGCACGACCACAAGATTGGCAAACCCCTCACCCGCCCTGCCCAGCAAGCGCTTAAAACGTTTGTTGGATTGCATGCGGTGAACAATCCTAACCCAAGTCGCACGAGCAGAATTCGGGCGTACCTGCAGCAGTACGAGCGATTTGAAGCAGAATCCGTCTACCTCGATTCAGCATATGCGCTGCTTTCTAAGGGGTCCGCAGCAGAATGGGGGCCTGAGCGTGTGAACTATTTCTACCTAAGCAACGACGCAGTAGCATTTGGCACGTGGATTAACACCAAGGGCGTGGACTCGTGGATCCGAGAATGGAACCAGCAGTCCT
>DMDX01000028.1:0-2923 GCA_003451355.1 Cryomorphaceae bacterium | reverse complement strand
CGAACGGTTCTACCGTCAAGCGATTCGACTCGCGCCTGAGGTTCCAAGCATTCGCCACAAGTGGGCGACTTTTTTGGCGAAGAACGCTAGGGGAATTGATGCGGAACGAGAATTCCGCACTGCACTCGACCAGCAGCCTTTTCATGCCGAGGCAGCAAGTAATCTTGGATTTCTGCTTGCACAACGTAAAGCCTACCGCGAGGCTGAGGAATGGTTGCGGCAGGCAGTGGAGCGGAATCCGCTATATGCCCGTGCCCGGGTGAACGCGATTCAGAACCTAGTCGCCCAGGGTCGTTGGTCAGATGCATTGGTTGCACTCGACCAAGCTGAGCGCGTGATGCCACTTAATCCAGAAGTTCAGCAGGCTTCAAAGCTTTTGCGCCAGCGATGAAACTAGGCCTCATTCTGCTCGCCGCGGGCCACGGAACGCGTTTTGGTGGCCCCAAGCAACTGGTGGCAGTGGACGCACAGGGTGCATGCATCCCAGAGCGGAGCATCCGAGATGCGGCCAACGCAGGATTTGACTGCGCAGTACTTGTCGTTCGCCCTGAGCACCTTGGCATGTGGGAGGCCAAAAATTGGCCCATTCCCGTCTACTTTGTGGTGCAAGAGTCGGCCAACGGGACGGGGCACGCGCTCCGCCTTGGAATGCTTCGGGCTTTAGATTTGGGTTGCGAGGCATGGGCCGTGGGCAATGGTGACGACTACTATGGATCGTTGTGGCAGAGCGCAAAACCGTACGCAGAACGCGGTTGGATTGGGGCCCTCGCCTACCCCTTGAGCGCGGTGTGTTCACCCCACGGGCCCGTCAACCGAGCGCTTCTCGACCGCAGCGACAATGGGCTGCTTACCGGGATTATTGAGCGCGAAGGCCTGACGCGTGCCGATATTGATATTTTGGGGAACCCATTAGTTTCGATGAACGCATGGTTGTTCAACTCGGACACGCTGCAGTGGTGGCCTTCGGGCGGAACCGATTCCGGTGAATTTGGCATTCCCGATGCAGTGCGCGCAGGGATCGCCCACGGAATCCCACTCCGTGTAGACGCATTGGGCAGAGAATGGATCGGGATGACCTTCGCCGCGGACCAAGCCCACGTTTGGGCGTATTTTGAGCGGACCTAAATGCCGTTAACCATGAACCGACGTGACTTTTTACGTACCACGAGCATCGCAACAGCCGGTGCCACGCTACTGCCATCCTACCTCTACGCCCTTGCGCCTGAGGTAAAACCGATACTGCGTCTGGGATTCATCGCTACCGGATTGCGTGGCCAAAACCACCTGGAGCTCATGCTCCAGCGCAGTGATGTCGAAATCGTCGCTTTGGCTGATCCGCAAGCACATATGATGGCATCTGCGCTTGATATGGTTGCAAAGGCCGGCCGTAAGGCGCCCAAGGTGTACGGGAACGGCCCCGAAGACTACCGCCGAATGCTTGAAAAAGAACGACTCGATGCTGTTTTTGTGAGCAGTCCGTGGGAATGGCACCGAGATCAAGGGGTGGCCGCGCTCAATGCTGGCGTAGCCGTAGCGATGGAAGTTGGAGGCGCCGTGAGCCTTCAAGAATGCTGGGACCTCGTCGAAGCGAGTGAGCGCACCCGGACTCCGCTCATGGCCCTTGAAAACGTGTGCTACCGGCGCGATGTGATGGCGGTGCTCCACATGGTGCGGCAAGGAATGTTTGGTGAACTCGTTCACGGGCAAGGCGGTTACCAGCACGACCTGCGCGGAGTCCTATTTAACGACGGCAAATCGCCCTACGGCAAGGGCGCGGAATTCGGCGCAGAACGCGGATACAGCGAATCCCAATGGCGCACAGACCACTACGTGAAGCGCAACGGCGAACTCTACCCCACCCATGGATTGGGCCCTGTGGCCGCAATGATGGACATTAACCGTGGGAATCGTTTGACTCATTTAACCTCGATGTCGAGCAAATCAAGGGGACTCAACGACTACATCGTGCGCCAAGCGGGCGCCGACCATCCCAATGCCAAGGTCAACTTTGCCTGCGGCGACGTCGTAACAACTACCCTGGCCTGTGCCAACGGCGAAACCATTTTATTGACGCACGACACCTCACTGCAGCGCCCGTACAACTTGGGATTCCGCGTCCAAGGCACGCGCGGAATTTGGCAAGACTTCGGGTGGGGCGGCCTCGACCAGGGCCATATTTACTTCGAAGATTCGATGAACCACAGCCACCGCTGGGCCAACACGGCTGAGTTGATGAAATCCAATGACCATCCGCTGTGGGCCAAGCATTCTGAGGCAGCCGCGGGCGCGGGGCATGGCGGAATGGACTACTTCGTTGACAACGCGTTCATCGAGTGCCTCAAGCGCAACGAGCCGTTCCCCTTTGACGTCTACGACTTGGCAACTTGGTACGCCGTGACTCCATTGTCTGAGAAGTCAATCGCTGAAGGTTCGGCTCCGCAGGCAATTCCCGACTTTACCCGCGGAACGTGGTCGCAGCGCAAGCCCATTTTTGGGTTCTATGATCAGTACTAGCTGGAGCGATTGGGGCAGGTCCGAGCCCGTAGCGCTGACGCCCGTTTCGGGAGGCCTCATTAACGAGAGCTTTCGTGCGGAATTTGGCTCTGGCGAGTTCGTGTTCGCGCAGCGCGTCAACCGCGGCGTTTTTCGCGACCTGGATGCCATAGAGCAGAATTTAATTCTCCTCAGGGCATCGCCCGCCTCAGAGCTCGTGGTGAATCCCATTCTGCGCCGTGACGGAGGCATTCACGACGCGGGCGGATGGCGGATCCAACCTTGGATTCACGAAGTCGCGCAGCACGCAGCACCGTATGATTGTGGCCAATTTTGGGGGCGATTCAACCGCCTGTTGAACGAGCGCCCTGCGCCGTGGAAGACCGTGCTCCCTGACTTTCACAGCGCAGCACTTCGATGGGATCAATGG
>DMDX01000082.1:1260-2525 GCA_003451355.1 Cryomorphaceae bacterium | reverse complement strand
TGCAGGGGAGCTGGGCCGCGCCCGCGGCGCCCCTGCGCAGCGGGGCGATGCCGGCGCAGCCCGTGGCCGATGCGATCAGCCTGTGGATGAAGTCCGAGTCGTTGCCCGAGCCCGTGCGCTGGGCGGCGGAGCGAAGCGAGGACGCGTACCGCACGTCTGCGAACCTCGCCGACGCCACGCGGAAGTTGATGGGTCTGTGGCACCCTGAGGTGCTCGTGCTGGATGCGTCTGATGTGCGGTTGAAGGCGGCGGCGGCCGAGTTGTGGGACGACGAAATCCGCAACCAAACGCTGTATTCCACGCACGGCGCAGCGAGTCGGCCTTGGGGCGATCAAACTCCGCCCGTTCCCTTTCGTCCGTCGGCACTTTTTGCATTGGACGCAGATGGGGCAAGGATCCGCCTCGACCGAAGTGAGGACGGTCAGTGGCAGCGTGCGGATGGCCGCTCGATGGGTGGTGACCGTGACGTAGCGAATTGGGCCGCAGCAGATCCTGAGGCGGTAAGTCCCAACGCGCTCCTGCGCCCGATTTACCAAGAGCATATCCTTCCGAATGCGGCGTATACCGGCGGAGCAGGGGAGTTGGCGTACGCCTACCAGCTGGTGCCGTACTGGGCTCACACGGGCCGCGACCATGGGGTGTGGCGCCTTCGGCACAGCGGAACCTGGATTCCGCCCCGTGCCCAAAAAGGCCGTGAACTCATTGGAACAGCGCGCCTACGGGGCCCGTGGAACCCGGACCTCGTTCGCCGCGAGGTGCTTGCGAATGCGGGAGCCCCCGACGCCCACGAGCACCCCGTCACGGACCAAATTACCCAGCTCGTAGCACAGCACTACGCTCAGCCAGGCCTTGAGCGATCTGCGGCAGCCTGGGTGCAGCGCATAGCTCGCGAAGAGGTCAGGATGGTTGAACGGGTACGCCGCCAGATAGCCCAGCGTGAAGCGATTGCACTGCGTCGCATTCAGGATGCCGCGGCTGCCCTGATGCCCTCGGGAACCCTTCAAGAGCGAATTTGGACCCATTTTGATCTTGTGGAGCACGCGGGTCCCGACGCCGTGCGTGCCTACCTTGATGCATACAGCCAGCAGGCTGTTTGGGACGAAGCAGGCTGGTGGGAATTTTCCTGAACCCGCGCCGGGCGCCGTACTTTTGCAGTCTATGACCGACGCCATCCTCATTCTCGACTTTGGTTCCCAGTACACCCAGCTCATTGCCAGACGCGTGCGCGAACTCAATGTGTATTGCGAAATTCACCCCTACAACAA
>DMDX01000082.1:0-1118 GCA_003451355.1 Cryomorphaceae bacterium | reverse complement strand
GGTCATTCTCAGCGGCTCGCCGTATTCGACACTCGAGGAAGGGGCGCCAAATCCCGATTTAAGCGTGTTCTACGGTCAGATTCCGCTTTTGGGCGTCTGCTACGGGGCCCAGTTTATGGCCCACACCCGCGGGGGCAAAGTCGCTCGGAGTACGCACCGCGAGTACGGCCGCGCGCACCTCAATCCTTCAGCGGGTGAATCACGCCTTTTGGCCGGAATTCCGACCGGAAGCACCGTGTGGATGAGCCACGGCGACAGCATTGTAACTCTGCCGGCCAACGCCGTGATTGAGGCGACGACGGACAGCATTCCCGTGGCCGCGTTCCGCTTTGAGGGCGAGGATACGTACGCGATTCAGTTCCACCCCGAAGTGGTGCATTCTGAGCACGGAACCGAGCTGCTCCGCAACTTCATCTATGAAATCGCGGGATGCGCTCCGACGTGGACACCCGACAGCTTTATTGACGAGACGGTGGCCTCCCTCAAGGCGCAAATCGGCGGCGGAAAAGTTGTGCTTGGTCTGAGTGGCGGCGTAGATTCCACAGTGGCCGCTGTGCTGCTCGACAAAGCCATTGGCGACCGACTGCACTGCATTTTTGTCAACAACGGACTGCTTCGCAAAAACGAATTCGAGGGCGTACTCAAGCAGTACGAGCACCTCGGACTCAATGTGGTGGGCGTTGACGCCAGTGCAGAATTTTACGCAGCCCTGGCCGGCCAAGAGGACCCTGAAGCCAAGCGCAAGGCCATCGGACGCACGTTTATCGAGGTCTTTGACCGCGAAGCGCACCGCATTCAGGGCGTTGAATTCCTCGGTCAAGGCACCATTTATCCCGACGTCATCGAGTCGGTGAGTGTGAACGGCCCGAGCGTCACCATCAAGTCGCACCATAACGTGGGGGGCTTGCCTGACTTCATGAAGCTTCAAATCGTGGAGCCGCTGCGCAGCCTGTTTAAAGACGAAGTTCGCCGTGTCGGAGCAGCCATGGGCCTCAAGCCCGAGCTACTTGGCCGCCATCCCTTCCCGGGTCCTGGACTAGCGATTCGTATTTTGGGTGAGGTGACCGCCGAGAAAGTTGCGATTCTTCAAGAGGTTGACCACATCTTTATTCAGGGAT
>DMDX01000029.1 GCA_003451355.1 Cryomorphaceae bacterium | reverse complement strand
CGGACCGCCTTGATGACGCGCGCTTGGTTGGGCAAGAATGCCTCCATGAGCGTCGGTGCGTACGCAGCCGGGGTGTCGGCAGTCGTGATGCGAATAACCGGAGCGTCGAGGTAGTCAAAAGCGCGCTTTTGTACCATGTAGCTGATCTCGGTGCTGATGCTGCCGAGCGGCCATGCCTCTTCGACACATACTAGGCGGTTGGTCTTTTTCACGGACTCGATCACGGTGTCGTAGTCGATCGGACGCACGGTGCGCAGGTCGATGACCTCGCAGCTGATTCCGTCCTTGGCCAACTCTTCGGCGGCGGCGAGCGCCACTTTCATGATTTTGCCGAACGACACGATGGTGACGTCGGTTCCGGCGCGCTTAATGTCGGCCACGCCGATGGGCAGGATGAAGTCGCCCTCGGGCACCTCGCCCTTGTCGCCGTACATCTGCTCGGATTCCATAAAGATGACGGGGTCCTGGTCGCGAATTGCGGCCTTGAGCAAGCCCTTGGCGTCGTATACGGTGCTCGGAACAATCACTTTCAAGCCCGGGCAGTTGGCGTACCAGCTCTCAAACGCTTGTGAGTGGGTTGCACCCAGCTGACCGGCGCTGGCGGTGGGTCCGCGAAACACGATGGGAATCGTGAACTGTCCGGCCGACATCTGGTGCATTTTGGCGGCGTTGTTGATGATTTGGTCAATGGCGACCATCGAGAAGTTGAACGTCATGAATTCGATGATCGGACGCAGGCCGTTCATCGCGGCTCCGACGCCGATTCCGGCAAATCCGAGCTCGGCAATGGGCGTGTCAAGTACGCGCTTGGCACCGAATTCGTCGAGCATACCCTTAGAGGCCTTGTAGGCGCCGTTGTACTCGGCCACCTCTTCGCCCATCAAGAAGATGGTCTCGTCGCGGCGCATTTCTTCGCTCATCGCCTCGGCAATGGCCTCACGGAATTGAATCGTTCGCATTCGTTTATACTTGTTTAAGGACCGCAAAAATACGCCTTTGAACCCTAAATTTGCCTATCGCACGAGGTACAAACTGCCTCACCGAAATCCTTGATATGAAGATCCTCGTTTGCATCAGCCACGTTCCCGACACGACGGCCAAGATTCAGTTCACTTCGGACGCCCGCGCCCTCGACGCCAACGGGGTGCAGTTCGTCATTAATCCGTACGACGAGTTCGGCCTTACCCGCGCCCTGCAGCTCAATGAGCAGTTGGGCGGAACCGTCACTGCCGTGACGGTCGGCGACGCCTCGGTCGAGCCCACGCTCCGCAAGGCGCTCGCCATCGGCGCGCACGACGCGGTTCGCGTCGACGCCCTTCCCTCTGATCCCCTTCAGGTTGCGCGTGAACTAGCGTCGGTCGTTTCAGAAGGTGCCTATGAATTAGTCATTTGCGGCCAAGAGTCTATTGACTACAACGGCGGAATCGTTCCGTCTGCCCTCGCCGAAATCCTCGGGTGGCCCGTGGTCACTCCGTGCATCGGGTTTGACCCCGCCGGCGGCCGCGCCAAGGCCAGCCGCGAGATCGACGGAGGCAAAGAAGTACTCGACATCGCCCTACCCGCCGTACTCGGAGCCAAAAAAGGCCTCGTCGAAGAGTCCGAACTGCGCATCCCCAACATGCGCGGCATCATGGCGGCCCGTACCAAGCCCCTCGTGGTAAAGGCTCCGACGGGAGCCACCGCAGGTTCCGCCCCCGTATCGTTCAGCAAGCCCGCCGGCAAGTCCGCGGTGCAGATGATCGACGCGCACAACCTCGACGCGCTCGTCAAAAAGCTTCACGAAGAAGCGAAAGTCATTTAACCAGCTTCTAGTTACTAGCAACCCCAAAACCCTCGATATGGTACTCGTTTTTGCCGAAACCTGGAACGGTCAGTTCAAAAAGTCAACGTTCGAAGCCGTGCAGTACGCCGCGGCCTGCGCCAATGCCCAAGGTAGCCAAGCAGTTGCCGTCGTCGTTGGCGCCGCCACAGCCCCCGTCGAGTCGCTCGGCGCCTACGGAGCCCACAAGGTCCTGCACCTGCACGGCCCCGAACAGTTTGAGACAGCCCAGCACGCCGCCCTGCTCGGCGACGCAGCCAAAGAGCTCAATGCCAGCCTGATTGTCATCAGCGGAACCGCCAACGGCCGCGCCCTCATGGGTGCCGTCGCCGTGCGCGCCGAGGCCAGCGTGATCAGCAACGTGACTGCGCTTCCCGAGTCGTTCGGTCCCGTGCGCGTGGTGCGCGGAGCCTTCTCGTCCAAGGGTATCGAAGTCTGCGAGAGCAGCAGCGCCCGCACGGTGATCGGACTGATTCCGAACGCGTTGGGTGTCAAAGATTCCGCCGGAAGCGACGCCGCATTTGAGGACCGCAACGTTTCAGCCGCCGCCCGTGCCACCGTAGTCGAGCAGCAGCTGGCAAGCGGCACGATTGCGCTGCCCGAGGCAGAGCGCGTGGTTTCGGCCGGACGCGGAATGAAAGCCCCCGAAAACTGGGGATTGATCGAAGAACTCGCCCAGGTTCTGGGCGCCGCCACGGCCTGTTCAAAGCCCGTGAGCGACATCGGATGGCGTCCGCACCGCGAGCACGTGGGCCAGACCGGAATCCAAGTGAATCCCCAGCTCTACATCGCCATCGGCATCTCAGGCGCCATCCAGCACCTCGCCGGAGTGAGCAGCTCCAAGACCATCGTG
>DMDX01000129.1:1152-9298 GCA_003451355.1 Cryomorphaceae bacterium | reverse complement strand
CTCAAATGAAAAATGTAGTTAAAACTCTAAAATGGACCGGCATAGCACTTATCCTTTTAATCATTGGATTATTTGCTTTTATCCAATTCACATGGGACAAAAAATATGACGCTCCCTATCCAGAAATTGCAGCATCGACTGACTCGGTTGTAATCGCCAGAGGTAAGCACCTAGCTCTTGGACCGGCTCACTGCATATCTTGCCATGTCCCTATGGATAAAGTCAAGGAAGCAGAAGATGGCAAAGTGATGCCACTGAGTGGAGGTTGGGAAATTAGCATTCCTCCCGGAATATTCAGGGCTCCAAATATTACCCCCGACATGGAAACAGGTATCGGCAAAATGACCGATGGGGAAATTGCGCGGACTTTACGTTATTCCGTCAACAAACAACATGGCTTGGTATTTCCTTTTATGCCTTTTCAGGAACTCAGTGATGAAGATTTGGTTGCCATTATTTCATTCCTGCGTTCTCAAGAACCTGTCAAACATAAGGTTGAGCCGTCAGAATTGAGTTTTTTAGGTAAATCTCTAATGGCGTTTGGTATGATTAAACCCGAAGGACCTAAGAATACTCCTCCCAAATCCGTAGAAATTGATTCAACTATAGCTTACGGATCATATTTAGCCAATAGGGTAGCAAATTGCAATGGATGTCATACCGAAAGGGATTTTAAAACTGGAGCCTTTATTGGAGCTCCTTTAGCCGGAGGAACATACTTTAAACCTGATGCTTTTACTGAGGGATATTCCTTTGTAACCCCAAACCTTACACCAGACAAAGAAACAGGCATTATGGCATACTGGGAGGAATCGACTTTTATAAATAGGATGCGAGGAGGTAGAAGACATAAAGGAAGTCCCATGCCTTGGGCTACATATGCAAGAATGGACGATCTTGAACTAAAAGCCGTCTATCGTTACTTACAATCCCTCGATCCTGTGGAAAATAACATAGAAAAGATTGTTTTTGCCCCTGGCGAAGAATACTCTAAATAGGTGTTTTTGTATCAGTGACCATTAAATCAATTACGATGAATGGGTAATTTGAAAGACGGCACGAAAGCCCACACTACGCTTATACTAATCGTTGGCAATAATTATTAAAGAACATGCTGTGGAATTTACAAACACTAAACCAAGTAACATTATAGAAACAGATGGAAACGGTACCTCAATAAAAAAGCCTCTCGATTTCTCAAGAGGCTTTCCTTGTAGCGGGGGCCGGACTCGAACCGACGGCCTTCGGGTTATGAGCCCGACGAGCTACCAACTGCTCCACCCCGCGATATGGACGGCAAAGGTACAACATCTTTGAAAAATGCACAAGTCAGCGGGGGTCCGCCTAAAAAGCCCGACCTTTGCAGCCATGTCAAAGCCCCACAAGTCCGGATTTGTTAACCTAATCGGCCACCCCAACGTGGGTAAGTCGACGCTTGCGAACGCGCTGGTGGGGGAACGACTCAGTATCATTACGCCCAAGGCGCAGACCACGCGCCACCGAATTTTTGGAATTCTCAACGGCGAAACAGAGGCCTACGACTACCAAGTTGTCTTTTCAGACACCCCTGGTGTGCTGGATCCGGCCTATGAACTGCAAGAGCGCATGCTCGACGCCGTGCGCGACGCGCTGAAGGACGCCGACGTGTTTTTGTACGTTGTGGAGCTGGGAGAGGGTCCGCTCAAAAATGAGGGACTGTTTAAGCACCTTCAAACGACGACAACGCCGGTGCTGGTGCTGCTCAATAAGATTGACCTCAAGGACCAGGAAATGCTTGAGAATGAAGTAGTGAAGTGGCAAGAGCTGCTTCCACAGGCTGAGGTGATTCCGATCAGCGCGCTGAACCGATTCAACTTGGACTACTTGATGTCGCGCGTGCTAGAGTTGATTTCTGAGGGGCCCGCCTACTACGAGAAGGACCAATTGACCGACCGCAGCGAGCGCTTTGTGGCTTCTGAGATTATTCGCGAGCAGATTTTGATGCGCTACCAAAAAGAGGTTCCGTACTCCGTTGAAGTCGCGATTGACACGTTTGAAGAGGGTGAAGACATTCACAAGATCCGGGCGATTTTGTACGTTTCGCGCGATTCGCAAAAGGGCATCATCATTGGCCACAAGGGCGCGGCGATTAAGTCGGTCGGAATCGGAGCCCGCAAGGCTATGGAGGCCTTTTTTCAGCGCCAGGTTTACCTGGAGCTCTTTGTAAAAGTTCAGCCGGACTGGCGCGACAACGCCCGTTCGCTCAAGCAATTCGGATACTAGTATGAGGTCGTTAATCGCCATTGTAGGTCGCCCCAACGTGGGCAAGTCGACGTTTTTTAACCGTCTGGTGCAAAAGCGCGAAGCCATTGTGGATTCGGTGGCCGGCGTGACGCGCGACCGCCACTACGGCAGTGCGGAATGGGGCGGACGTGTCTTTACCCTCGTGGATACGGGCGGATGGGTCGAAGGTTCCGACGACGTATTTGAAGGCGAAATCCGCCGCCAAGTCAAGGCCGCGCTCGACGAGTGCAACGCAGTGATCTTTTTGGTGGATGCTGAAGACGGTTTGAGTCCGGACGATGAGGAAATTGCGCAGCTCTTGCGCCGCCAAAAGAAGCCGGTGCTGCTTGTGGCTAATAAGATTGACAACCACGGTCGGTCCGCTCAAGCTGCTGAATTCTATAGTCTTGGATTCGGAGAGCCCTATGCGCTGAGTTCGGTGAACGGCAGCGGAACTGGCGAGTTGCTCGACCAGCTCATCACAGTGCTGCCCCCCGCGTCTGAAGATGAAAGCAATGAGCTTGACCCCTGGGAGGGTCTGCCGCGCTTGGCCATTGTAGGTCGTCCGAATGTAGGCAAGTCGTCGATCACGAATGCACTTTTTGAAGAAGAGGTAAGCATCGTGACGGACATCGCCGGAACCACCCGCGACACGGTTAATCAGCGCTTTACCAAGTTCGGAATGGACTTCGTGCTGCTTGATACAGCCGGGCTCCGCAAAAAAGTCAAGGTCCACGAAGACCTTGAGTTCTACAGCAACATGCGGACACTGCGCACCATTGAAGATTCCGACGTGTGCATGCTCGTGATTGACGCGGCGCACGGGCTTGAGGCCCAGGATTTGGCCATCACCAGCGTGATTCACAAGAACCGCAAAGGCCTGATTGTAGTCGTCAACAAGTGGGACCTTGTAGAGAAGCAGACTCAGACCCTTGAGGAGTACAAGGCAGTGATCAAGAAACGTTTGCAACCGTTTAACGACGTGCCCATCGTGTTCACTTCGGCGCTCACCAAGCAGCGGGTGCTTAAGGCTATCGAAGAGGCCATGGAAGTGTACCGCCGCCGTTCGACCCGAATTTCGAAGACAGACCTCAACGATCGTCTGCTTTCAATGGTCAAGTACCAGCCGCCCCCCATTTACAAGGGCAAGGAAATCAAGATCAAGTTCATTACGCAGCTTCCGACGAAGTACCCGCAGTTTGTGTTTTTCTGCAACCTGCCTCAGTACGTCAAAGACAGCTACTCGCGTTTTGTCGAGAACCAGATGCGCCAGATGTACGACTTGAGCGGGGTTCCGATTGACCTCTTCTGGCGAAAGAGTTCATAGGTAGTGGCCCGACTTACTTCGTAGCCGCCCGAAACGCCGCCTCGAGGTCTTCTTTGCCCGGACCGAAGGTTTCGATCGAGGCTTCGCGGACCAGCTGGCCGCGGCGAATGAATCCGACGACGTCGCACATTGCCTGCACTTCTTGCATGATGTGGGTGCTGAGAATCACCGTTTTGTCGCTACCGACGCGGCGAATAAGCTGGCGGATTTCGACGAGCTGGTTGGGGTCAAGGCCGGTGGTGGGCTCGTCGAGAATCAACACTTTGGGGTCGTGAATCAGTGCGGCGGCGAGGCCGACGCGCTGGCGGTAGCCCTTTGAAAGCTCGCCGATGCGCTTGTGGCGCTCGGGGGTGAGGCCCACGTCGGCGATGAGTTGCTCGGCGCGGTCGCGGTCCACTTGGTAGAGGTCGGCGACGTAGTGCAGGTACTCGGTCACGTACAGGTCGGGGTAGAGCGGATTCTGCTCGGGCAGGTAGCCCAGAATGCGGCGCACTTCGAGGCTGTCGGTGGCGCAATCCATTCCGTGAACTTGGGCGGAACCTTCGTCGGCCGGAATCAGTCCGCACACAATTTTCATGAAGGTCGACTTACCCGCTCCGTTGGGGCCGAGCAGGCCGTAGATCTGTCCGGGTTGGGCGTTCAGGGTAAATCCGTCGAGCGCATTTTGGCGCCCGTAGGTCTTGCGAAGATTTTCTGCAGCAATCGACATGGCGAAGAGTAACGAAGGCCGAAGGTAAGCCGATATCTTTGGTGTTCCGATGGAAGCCCTCGTCTTAAAATCAACCGGAAGCTGGTACCGCCTGCAGTTTGCCGACGGAACCCAGGCCGACGCGCGCCTGCGCGGCGCGCTCCGCCTTGCGGGCAGCCGCGCAACCAACCCTGTCGCGGTGGGGGACCAGGTTGACGTGGTTCCCGAGTCCGAGGGACGCTGGGCGATTACCGGGGTGCACGAGCGCCGCAACCACCTGGTGCGCAAGTCGGTCAACTTGTCGCGCAAGTCGCAGGTGATTGCTGCCAACATCGACCAGGCGGTGCTGATTGCTACGGTGGCTGAGCCGGTGACGCTGTACGGATTCATGGATCGCTTTTTGGCGACGGCTGAGGCCTACCGGATTCCGACGGTGATTGCATTCAACAAGGTGGACGCGCTCGACGAGGCCAGCGAAGCCGAATTGACCTACCGCGAGGCGGCCTACGGGCAGGCGGGCTACCAGACGTTGCGGGTTTCGGCCGAGACGGGCGAGGGGCTCGACGCCCTGAGCGAGGTGCTGCGCGGCAAGGTTTCGCTCTTTAGCGGGCACAGCGGAGTCGGCAAAAGCAGCTTGGCCAACCGCCTGCAGCCGGGCCTTGATCTACGGACGGGTGCCATCAGTTCCGCCCACGGTCAGGGGCAGCACACGACGACGTTTGCTGAGATGCATCCGCTGGATTTGGGCGGATTTTTGATCGACACCCCCGGAATCCGTGGCTTTGGCCTCGTCGACATGGAGCGAGAAGAGATCAGCCACTACTTTCCCGAGGTGTTTGCGCTGTCGCCGCAGTGCCGCTTTGGCAACTGCATTCACGCCGACGAGCCCGGATGTGCGGTTCGGGACGCGTACGAGGGCAACAAATTGGCTCCGACCCGCTACGAGAGCTATTTGAGCATGCTGGCGGGCGACGATGACCAAGATCCGTACCGACATGGGGCATTTAATGATGTAAAGAGCCGAAAACAATGAGAGTCGTAGTTCAGCGGGTTCGTGAGGCGAGTGTTTCGATCGATGGTAAACTTCATAGCCGAATCGGACCAGGTTTGTTGATACTGGCAGGCTGGGAGGATGAAGATACTCACGAGGATAATGCCTGGATTGCAATGAAAATCAGCAAGATGCGCTTGTTTCCGGACGCTGAGGGCGTCATGAACCGCTCGGTGATGGAAGCCGGTGGCGAGTTGCTCGTAGTTAGCCAATTCACATTGCATGCTTCGACCAAGAAGGGTAACCGTCCGAGCTATTTTAAGGCGGCGCATTCGCGAATTTCGGTTCCGCTGTACGAAGACTTTCTTGATGTGCTTTGGAATAAGGCCAACTTGCCCGTGAAATCAGGCGTATTTGGTGCAGATATGATGGTGGCCCTCGTGAACGAAGGGCCGGTGACGATTACGATGGACTCCAAAAACAAGGAATGATGACGATTGACGACCAAAAGCCCGTCGGGGCCCTGCAAGCCGAAGTGGATCAGTGGATTGCCGATTTTGGCGTGCGCTACTTTAACGAGCTCACCAATATGGCCCAGCTCAGCGAAGAGGTGGGCGAGGTGGCCCGAATCATTGCGCGCCGCTATGGAGAGCAGTCTGAAAAGGAGTCCGACAAGAGCAAAGACCTCGGCGAAGAGTTGGCCGACGTGCTGTTTGTGACGCTGTGCTTGGCCAACCAAACGGGCACTGACCTGCAGGCCGCGTTTGACCGCCGCATGGCCGCCAAGGGCGCGCGAGACAAGGACCGGCATGCGAATAATGCGAAGCTGAAAGGCTAACCCCATTCCGCAGGCAATCCTTCGACCTTAAACACGACGGGCGGACTTGCTTCGTACCTTAGCACCCTACTTCAAAAACCCCTTGATGATGCGTGCGGATTTGTACGAACACCCCGACTACTACCTGATGGATGAGCTCCTTACCGAGGAGCACAAGATGGTCCGCGAGGCCACCCGCGACTGGGTGAAGCGCGACGTGACTCCGGTCATCGAGGACTACGCGCAGCGCGCCGAGTTCCCTAAGCACCTGGTGAAGGGCCTTGCCGAAGTGGGCGCGTTCGGACCCTACATTCCTGTCGAGTACGGCGGAGCGGGCCTCGACCAGATTTCCTACGGACTGATGATGATGGAAATCGAGCGCGGCGACAGCGGAATTCGCTCGACCTGCTCGGTTCAGAGTTCGCTCGTGATGTACCCGATTTATGCCTTCGGCAACGAGGAGCAGCGCCGCAAGTACCTTCCCAAACTTGCCAGCGGTGAGTGGCTCGGCAGCTTTGGCTTGACGGAGCCCAATTTTGGCTCGAACCCCGGCGGAATGGTTACCCACTACAAGGACATGGGCGACCACTACCTGCTCAATGGTGCCAAGATGTGGATTTCGAATTCGCCTTTTTGCGACGTTGCAGTGGTTTGGGCCAAAGACGAGTCGGGCCGCATTCACGGCCTCATCGTCGAGCGCGGAATGGAGGGTTTCACCACCCCCGAGACCCACAACAAGTGGTCTTTGCGCGCTTCGTCAACTGGAGAATTGGTTTTTGATAACGTCAAAGTGCCTAAAGAGAATCTGCTGACGGGCAAAACGGGCCTTGGTGCTCCGATGAGCTGCCTGGATTCCGCTCGTTATGGTATTGCATGGGGTGTGCTCGGTGCCGCCATGGACTGCTACGACACCGCCCTGCGCTACAGCAAGGAGCGCATTCAGTTTGACCGTCCCATCGGAGGCTTTCAGCTGCAGCAAAAGAAGTTGGCCGAAATGATTACCGAGATCACCAAGGCCCAGCTCTTGACCCTGCGCCTCGGCCAGCTCAAGAACGAGGGCCGCGCCACGACCGCTCAGATTTCGATGGCCAAGCGCAACAACGTCGCCATGGCCTTGGACATCGCCCGCGAGGCGCGCCAGATGCTCGGCGGAATGGGCATTACCGGCGACTTCCCCATCATGCGCCACATGATGAACCTCGAGTCGGTCGTCACCTACGAGGGCACGCACGACATTCATCTTCTCATCACCGGCATGGACGTAACCGGCCTCAATGCCTTTAAAGCCTAAGTCATGAACCGATTTCTGCGTTTTAGCGCCCTCGCCGTGGCTTCGACGGCCCTTTTGGTCGCCTGTGAGCCTGAAAACACCTGCCTCGAGTGCGAAGCCATGCAGTCACTTACGGTGGATGGGGGTAGCCCGGTTAATGTGCCAATTGGACCAATTGAGCTTTGCGGAACCGAGGTGGATTCCGTTCTCGCCGGCCCATTTACATTAACGGTTGTGGATCCTATTTCAGGTTTGACCACCACCCAGGTCACGACTTGGACCTGCCAGTAGCTCAGCTTGGTGCTCGACCTGCTACGGTCTTCGCACCAAGCTTCGCTTATTGCACGGACCTTCAAGGGCCACGTGACCGATCCTAAAGAGATTACTGATTGGCGCCCAAGCGGGCCACCGTGCCCAAGGGCAGGATTTTGCCGTGGGGGTCGGCGACGGCGAGCTCGAGCAGTTCGGGCTTGCGCTTGAAGTGCTGGTTGATCAGCGTGTGGGCGACCACGGCGCTGAGGCCCATCGAGTAGAGGTTGAGGGCGAGGAATCCGCCCGGAGCCAGCAAGGCCGCGCAGTCGCGCAGCAGGTCGTCGATTTGCTCTTCAAGAACCCACTTTTCTCCGTCGGGTCCGCGGCCGTAGGCGGGCGGGTCCAGCAAAATTCCTTGATAGGTCTTGCCTCGCTTGACCTCGCGGCGCACGAAGGTTGCGGCGTCTTCGACCACCCAGCGGATGCCGTCGAGTCCGCTCGCTTCCATGTTGCGGCGCCCCCAATCGACCACCTTGCGG